>JBJEBO010000475.1:0-6433 GCA_051870155.1 Candidatus Cryptobacteroides sp. | reverse complement strand
ATTTGATATAATGCACATCAATCTCCATAAGACATTCTCCACCCCTCACGGAGGCGGCGGTCCTGGAGCAGGTCCTGTTGGAGTGGCAAAATTCCTTGAACCTCATCTTCCTAATCCTAAGGTGGTTGCAGGTGAAAACGGAATGTTGAAAGTTTATGGCAGATCAGGTCGTCCTCACGAGGAAAATGATTTGACTTTAGGACAGATTTCCGGTTTTATGGGTAATTTCGGAGTCCTTGTCAGGGCTATGGCCTATATTCTTATTCTCGGCAGGGAAGGCGTGGCTGAAGTGGGACCTCTTGCCACACTCAGTGCAAACTATATCAAGGAAAGTCTCAAGGATTGCTACAAACTTCCGATTCCTACAGTATGCAAGCACGAGTTTGTGTTTGACGGTCTTGCCGATCAGAGCACCGGGGTGACGACTCTTGATGTCGCTAAGAGGCTTCTCGATTACGGTTTCCACGCTCCTACCATCTATTTCCCTCTGCTTTTCCATCAGTCGATTATGATTGAACCGACGGAGACGGAGAGCAAGGAGACCATTGATGCTTTCATCGATGTGATGCGCAAGATTGCAAAGGAGGCTTCCGAGAATCCTGAGGTGGTGAAGGATGCACCGCACAATACTCCTGTTCGCAGGTTGGATGAAACTGGCGCCGCTCGTCAGCCGATACTATCTTACAAAATATGAAACTGATTATAATAGGTGCCGGACCGGGAGGTTACGAAACTGCCGTTGAGGCGGCTGCAAGGGGAGTGGAGACTGTTATTATAGAAGCCGCTGCCCCAGGTGGAACCTGCCTCAATGCAGGATGCATCCCGACCAAGGCTTTGTGCCGTAGCGCAAGGCTCCTTGACGACCTCAAGGAAGCCGTCTCATTCGGTGTATGCGACCTATCCTGGAAGTTTGACTTTGCCGCGGCAATCAAACGCAAGGACGAGGTGGTCAGCCAATTGCGTTCCGGGGTGGAAGCCCTGATGAAACACAAGTTGATAACCTATATGCGTGGCAAGGCCTCATTTGTGGATGCACGCACGGTTGCAGTGGAAACAGAGGAAGGCGTGACTGAGGTAAGTGGAGATTACATCCTCGTTGCAACAGGATCTGAGCCGGCTTTCCTTCCGATTCCTGGAACAGACCTTCCTGGAGTAGTTACTTCCAATGAAATTCTTTCTTTGGAAACCCTTCCGGAGAGCCTCTGCGTGATAGGAGGCGGTGTGATTGGACTTGAATTCGCTTCTGTATTCAACAGTTTCGGCTGCAAGGTCTCTGTCCTGGAATATTGCCGTGAAATCCTGCCGAGATTCGATTCTGATATAGCCAAACGTCTGAAACAGAGTCTTTCCAAGAAAGGTATAGAAATCATAACCCAGGCTAAGGTGACTGAAATATGTTCTGCTGAGGGTGGTGGTCTTGAGGTGAAATATGAAAAGAGAGGTGCTCCTGCATCATCAGCTGCTTCGATGGTCTTGATGGCTGTCGGAAGAAAACCTGCAATCGGTTCTCTCAATTTTGCTGATGTCGGTATAGAGACAACTCCGAGAGGTGTTGTGGTGGATGCAAATATGCGTACAACGGTTCCTACTGTCTATGCCGCCGGAGATATCGCAGGCGGAATGATGCTTGCCCACACGGCTACATACCAAGGACTCAAGGCTCTCAACCATATAATGGGAAAAGAAGATGAGATTGACCTTGGAATAGTGCCGGCAGCCGTATTCACTTCTCCTGAAGCCGCTTCCGTGGGACTTTCCGAAGATGCTTGCAAGGAAGCCGGGATAGCCGTGGTAACTTACAAGTCTTTCTTCCGCGCCAACGGCAAGGCTGTCTCAATGGGAGAACCTGACGGACTGTGCAAAATCGTCGTTTCTGCGGAAAACGGAAAAATTCTCGGATGTCACCTTTTCGGTGCACATTCAGCCGACATTGTCCAGGAAGTGGGGGCGCTTATGAATTGCGGAGCCACAGTAGATAAGCTCAGGAGCATAATCCACGCCCATCCAACTTTGAGCGAAGTGCTCTCGGCAGCCGTCAGATAAGTCCTTCTGAAAGAAACATATTTCTGTAATATTCTGCCTTCCTCTCAAGTGCCATCGGATATGCACGCGATGAGGAAGGCATTCTCCATAATCGGCATTCCCTTCCTCCGCAAAGGAAATTTGTCGAACTGCCCACCTTCGGCTCTTCGCATCCGAATGTCGAACATATCACATCAGTTGCTTTCTGACCTGTGGTGACTATCGCCCTGCATTGGGGAATCTTTTCCATAAGAGAAGCGATATCCGTTGGTTGCACCACTTCGAGAAATTTGTCCGAGGCATTGTCTTTCAATCTCCTTACTTCGCAGGCCGTGTCAAACAAAGCAATGCCCTTATCAATGCAGAATTCCACTATCTCTTCCTTATTGAATTTGTTAACGATCTTTCCCTCAGCATCCGTAGCGACAAAATGGTTCTTGTCCCCAAAGAACACGAATCCCACTATCCTCCACATATCATTAATCCAGTTCGGGTAGAAGAACTCCATAGACCATTTCTCCTTTTTGGGAGGGAAACTGCCCAACATAAGAATTCGAGCCTTCTGGGGAAGAAAAGGCTCGAGAGGATGTTTTTCCGCTATTATATTCATTATAAGATTCTTGAGTTCCTTACATCAGACCGAGAAGCTTGCTGCGTGAGAGCATACAAGCTCCAAGAGGACCGGCCTTCTTGCCAAGTTTCGAGAACTTGATGGTAGTATCCTTGTTCACGATGTTGAGGGAGTGTTTGTTGATGGAACCTTTGATTGGAATCATCAGATAGTCTTTTGCGGCAGCGAGTTTTCCGCCGATAACCACGAGTTCCGGATTGAATATGTTAATCAGTCCGGCTATGGCCCTTCCGAGGATGAATCCAACTTCCTCCACCGTCTCTATAGCAAGGACATCCTCTTCAAGAACTGCATCGATGATGTCGTCAAGGGTTATTTCCTCTCCTGCATTGTATTTTTCGGATAATAAAGAGGTCCTTCCTTCTTTGAGCTTCTCGATGAAATTCCTATGCAGGGCAAGACCTGATGCACCTGTTTCAAGACAACCGACCTTGCCGCACTGGCACATCCTGTCGTTGTCAAGGAGAGGAAAATGTCCTATCTCCCCTGAAAAACCGGATTTGCCGTATGAGAGTTTTCCGTCGATTATCATTCCCATTCCGAGTCCCCAACTTACATTCAGGAAAAGCATATCTTTCTCGTTATTTGCCACTCCGCAGATATACTCTCCGTATGTCATCGCTCTTGAATCATTCTCCACGAACACAGGGGCTCCGAGCATTTCCTCCAACACGGACGACAAAGGTCTGTCCTCTCCGATAAAATATGAGAAACTGTATCCTGTCTTGTTGTTCACCCTTCCTGTTAGATTGATACCGTATGCATTCACTTTATCTGTATCAATCTTAGCACTCTTCAAATAATTGATTATCAGATCACAAAGTCCGCGGAAAGATTCTTCGGTCGCTTCGAGGGTGTAATCTGTATCCTCCTGGCTCAGGATGGTCTGTCCCTTGAAATTGGTCACGGCTATGCTTAAGTCGTCACGCCTAATGTCAACTCCGACGAAATAACCTGCAGATGGGTTGAGACCATAGATGCTCGGGCGCCTCCCTCCGTTGGTGCCTTGCTTGCCCATATCTTCGAGATAGCCCTCGTTGATGAGTTCTCCGACCAGTTTGGTAATGGTAGGGATGCTTGAATTGAGCTCTTTGCTCAGGTCTGCGATGCTATAGTCCCCCTCCGTGATGCACAAACCCAATATTCTCTGCTTGATGGCTGAATTCTTGCCGTCAATGTTGTTTAAGAATGATACTCCCATAGTGTGTCATAATTATTTGTGGCCCCGTTCAGTCCAATAGTTCTCAATTTCCTCAAGAGTCTTTCCTGTTGTTTCAGGAATGACTTTCCACATTATCAGCATATATGGCACGCACATTGCCGCGAATATGAAAAATGTTCCGGCCTGGCTCCAACCAAGGAGCACGGGGGTAAGTTGTCCAATAAGGTATGTTCCAATCCATAAAGCAAAACCAGCAACAGACATTGCCCTTCCTCTCACGCTGTTTGGATACATCTCTGAAAGAAGGACGAATACGATTGCTGATATGGAAATTGCACAGCAGAAAACATAGGCAAGGAAGAATGTCAGCATAAAACCGTTGCCAAGTCCGAGCGATGAACCCCAAGCAAAATATATGCCTATGCAGACAAGGCATATTATCATTCCCGATACTCCCCAGTAAATGAGCTGTTTTCGTCCGACTTTGTCAATTATGAACACTGCAAGGACGGTTGTAAGCATATTCACGACACCCACAAGGACGGTGGAGAACATAGGGTTCTCAAATCCTGCTTCAGAGAAGATTTTAGGACCATAGTAGAGAACCGCGTTCACTCCCATAAACTGACCAAGGATGGCTATGGCGCAGCCCGCTATTACTGCTGTGAGGATGCCTGGTTTGAGAAGGTCTGACCATTTGCCCTTGTCTTCGCCGAGGGATTCGCAGGTGGATACGATTTGTTCGTTTACTGCACTTTCGGAATTGTAAATCTTTGATAGAATGACAGATGCCCTTGCTGTCTTTCCTTTGGTGATGAGCCATCTCGGACTTTCAGGGATGAAAAAGATAATGATGAAGAAAAGCAGGGCAGGGATTGTCTCACTGCCGAGCATTCCTCTCCACATTTCGCTGTTGAACATATTTGTCCATAGTGAAGCATCTGCAGAGGCGAGGTCTGCTTCAGAAGCTATTATCCAGTTTACGAGGTAGGCGAGAAGAAAGCCTACTGTAACGGCAAGCTGATAGAGTGAGACGAGGGTTCCACGGATTTTGGCAGGGGATACTTCGGAAATGTAGATAGGTGAGACTATGGATACGATTCCGATTCCCAAACCGCCGATGATCCTGTATGCCACGAGAGAATTGAAATTGCCGCAGACTGCACATCCGATGGCGGAAATGCTGAAAAGGGCGGCGGAAATGAGCATTGTGCGTTTCCTGCCGAGACTGTCGCTGAGGGTTCCGGCGAGTGCTACTCCGACGATAGAACCTATGAGTGCACAGCCCACATACCAGCCTTCGCTTATGTCCGAAAGGGCGAATTGTGATTTGACTATTGCAGTGGTACCGGATATGACGGCCGTGTCATATCCGAAGAGAATGCCTCCCAAGGCGGCCACCAATGCCATAAAGAGGATATATCCTAAATTACTCTCTTTTTTCATTATTGTATATTAAAATATTCCTTATATCTGTTATAAAGGTTGCCGGCGGCACCGTAAACCGACTGAGGACTCATAAAATGCGGGAACTCGAATGTGATGGCCTTGTCATAACCGCATCTCTTCGCAGCCTCAAGTTTCATTCTCAACTTATCAAATTTAATCGGGAGGAAATTAATTGGCATATCCCTGTCGAATGTCTCGGCGTTAGTCCAGCACTGCATACCATATTTATCCGCAAGTTTCTTGTTTACACTGAAAAACGCATCCAATTCATCATAATCGATGTGGCCGTCCTGGAAGGCTACTGCATCCACTACATCGTGGATTCCTGCGAAAATCTGGTTCCATTCCTTCTCGTGCTGCTCCACAGTCACTCCGTCCTTCACTTTCGCATTCGTACCCATTATTGCCTTCTTTCCGTCAATCCACGGTGAAATGAATGTCGGCAGTCCCCCCGACACGTCCTTGCACTGTTTGCCCATTGCGTGGAATGCCTCCACAGCCCCGATTGTGTTGCGGCTGATTTCCGTGCTGATGTACCATCCTCCAAAACTGTCATATTTCTCTCCGTACATCTTCCAAACTTCGTCGATGACGAATTTGTTGTCCTCGATTTCGTGGCTCATATCGCGGGTATCCCAATAAACTCCCGAATCATACAGACCGAGATAGAATTTCATCCCGTATTTCTGTGCCAGACGGCAGAACATATCAATCAAGTCAACCGAAGGCATATAACATCCTTTTTTTAGCAGATACGGCGACGGATATGTTATGAATTTCCTGTATCCGCACCTTATGTCAATCACCGTGTCGATTCCTATGGCCTTCATATATGCGAAATCCCTGTCCCATTCCTTTTCTCCCCAATTCTGGTGCGGTATGTCGTGGGAAATCTCGTCCAGGAAGGTACCCGTTATCCTTAAACCATTGTCCTTCGGTACTATCAATGTGCTTTCCGAAGCCTCCGAAGCCATTGCTGCGGCTCCCGCTCCTGATTTACGGATCATTTTGTCGTTGCCACCCATCGCGTCAAGGATGACCGGCGCGGTCACTGCTGCCGCAGCGGCTGCTGCTGTTTTTTTTAGGAATGTTCTGCGGTCTGTCATAATATATTCTTATATATAGGTATTCCAATTAGTCGGCAAATATATGAAATCTTTCAAAAATAT
>JBJEBO010000474.1:0-6478 GCA_051870155.1 Candidatus Cryptobacteroides sp. | reverse complement strand
GTGTGAAAATAATGTGGACCAATTATCCGAATATGCCTACCGGAGCTCCTGCCACGATGGAACTTTATGAGCGTCTCGTGGACTTCGGAAAATGGCATAAGATAATGATATGCAACGATAATCCATATAGTTTCATTCTCAATGACAATCCGCTTTCCATCCTCTCCGTCCCAGGGGCTAAGGAATGTTGCCTTGAATTGAATTCACTTAGCAAGGCACACAATATGTCCGGCTGGCGAATCGGAATGGTGGCTGCCGCAGAGGATGTCATAGCCCAAGTCCTGAAAGTGAAAAGCCAGATGGATTCCGGTATGTTCAAGCCTTTGCAACTTGCAGCAGTTCAGGCTCTTGCTCAGGATTCCGATTGGTTCTCCCAGCTTAATGCCGAGTATCGCAGAAGAAGGGAACTTGCAGGAAGAATTTTCGATATAATAGGTGCCCGATATGAGAAGGACAGTTCCGGAATGTTCCTTTGGGGTAAAGTCTCTCCGGACAATCAATTTGTCAAGAACGCCGAGGGCAAGTCTTTTGGTGAGGAAGTGTCCGACGCAATCCTTTATGGCTGTGGCGTGTTCATTACTCCCGGTTTCATTTTTGGAAAAAACGGAAGGGACTATGTGCGTATCTCTTTGTGTGCCAAGCCTGAAACGCTTGTAAACGCGGCTGAAAAAATCAGCGCTTTGATTGAAGAGCAGGGAGGAAGGATATGATGACAGTTGGAATCATAGGTCTTGGGCTCATCGGGGGCTCAATGGCAATTGACCTGAGGCGCAAAAAATTCGCTGACAGGATAATAGGTGTGGAATCTGATTCCGTAAATGCGGCTGCGGCTGAGAAGATTGGTCTTGTGGACGAGGTGGTGAGCTATGAAAGATGTGTAGAGGAGAGTGACCTTGTGGTGCTTGCGGTGCCTGTAGGAGCGGCTGTCAGGATGCTTCCTGATGTGCTGGACCGATTTGCTTCCGGACAGGAGGGTTCGGCGCGGACCAAGACGGTGATTGACGTTTGTTCCACAAAGGAACAGTTGGCAAAAGTGGCTCACTACCACAAGATGAGAAGGAATTATGTAGCCACCCACCCGATGGCAGGAACTGAATATAGTGGTCCTTGGGCAGCGATGCCCGGTCTTTTTGATGGCCGGGTATGCATCATCTGCGACAGCGAGGAATCGTCTCCAAAGTCTGTGAGGCTCGTGGAGGAGATGTATAAGACATTGAATATGAGGACTGTGTATATGAATTCCTCAAATCACGATGTTCATACGGCCTATGTCTCTCATATCTCCCACGTGACCTCCTTCGCCCTCGCCCTGACGGTGTTGGACAAGGAAAAGGACGATAAACATATTTTCGACCTTGCATCAGGAGGCTTTTCCTCCACTGTGAGGCTTGCGAAGAGCAGCCCGGATATGTGGGTCCCGATCCTTTCCCAGAATCGCGACAATGTGCTCAGGGTGATGGACACATATATTGAAAAAATGAAGCTTTTCCGTGAAGCCGTGGCAGATGGGGATGAGGATGCCGTGAGGAATTTGATAGAGGAAGCTAACAAAATCAGAAGAATAATACGATAATTTTATTTATATGGCAGCAAATGCAAAAAGAATGGACATCGCACCCCTTAGTGAGTGGGGTATGTTCACAGAACCGAGGCCGAGCGTAATCGCAGGACCTTGTAGCGCAGAATCCGAAATCCAGATAATGGAGACGGCAAGACAACTCAAAAGTTTCGGAATCAATGTGTTCCGTGCCGGAATCTGGAAGCCGAGAACACATCCGGGATCATTTGAAGGAGTTGGAGTCCCTGGTTTGAAGTGGCTCCAGAGAGTCAAAAGGGAGCTTGGAATGAAGGTAGCCACAGAGGTGGCGAGCGAAAAGCACGTTTTCGAATGCCTCAAATATGGAGTGGATGTAGTATGGCTTGGAGCAAGAACTACCGCCAATCCATTCCTTGTTCAGGAAATCGCAGAGGCTTTGAAGGATGTTGATATCCCTGTACTTGTGAAAAACCCGGTGAATCCTGACCTCGATCTCTGGATCGGTGCCCTTGAAAGACTCAACCGTTGCGGCATCCGCAAACTCGGTGTCATCCACAGGGGATTCTCCACCTTCGAGAAATCACGTTTCCGCAACAGCCCTGAATGGCAGGTGGCAATTGAATTGCGCAGCCTCTATCCTGAGATGCCTTTCTTCTGCGACCCTAGCCATATGGCTGGATGCAAGGACTATATCGCCGAACTCTCTCAGAGGGCTATGGACCTCGGACTTGACGGACTTATGGTCGAATCACATTGTGACCCTACCTGCGCATTGAGCGACGCCAAACAGCAGCTCACTCCTGAGGAACTTGAACATCTTCTCCTTCAGGAGCTTGTAGTCCGTGATGCGGATTCTGACAATCCTGAATACAAAGAGAACATCGACCAGCTCAGGGCCAAAATCGATGTAATTGACGAGAATCTTCTCTATGTACTTGGATCAAGAATGAAGCTTTGCCGCCAGATTGGTGAGTACAAGAAAGAAAACAATATTGCTATCCTTCAGACAAGCCGTTGGGATTCAATACTTTCCAATATGGTTGAAAAAGGACGGGAGCACGGTCTGTCGGAAGAGTTCGTGAAGGTGCTTTTCAACACTATCCACGAAGAATCTGTTCAGATACAGAATGACATACTTGCCGATAGGAAGTAATTTGTAATAAGATCTCTCCACTCGCTGCGCTCGGTCGAGATGACAATATTAGGCTTTGGAGTCAGTCCCATTCAGCCTTTCGTTTAGGAATGAGATGAACGCCTCTCGTTCTCCGTCCTCAAGAAAATCAGCTTTTATAGGTGCCGCGAATAGTTTCTTTTTCAGACTGTCCGGCACCTTTTGTACATCTATGACCCTTTGGGCGTCCTTTTCTGTTGTAGCCACTACGGCAGTAGGATAGCCTTCGGCGATGGAGGCGATATTGCGGATTTCCCCGGTCGTGAAATTGTGGTGGTCTCCGAAACGTATGTGCCTGAGGATTTTATATGAATCGCACAATGCTTTCAGAAGAGGTGTGTCATTGGCAATTCCTGTGAACAGAATCAGCCTCTGGGAGTGGCTGTATCTGATATCCCCCTCCGGATATACAGGGGTAAGATGATCGTAGAAAATGGATGTAAAGAAGAGATATTGCTCTTTTCCCTTTATGTTGACTCCTTTGCAGGTGGATGGATTGAAATTCTTGAATCCGAGCGCCTCTGCCCATTGGCTTTTCTGCCATTCATCCATATACGTAGGACATTTGGACACGATTACCGCATCAGCCTCGAAGATTCTTGAAGGCAGGTCGCGCAATGATCCCAAAGGCAGGAGATGGTCTTTGAAAACAGGTCTGGAATAGTCCACAAGCACGATGGATATATCCGCTTTGATTTTCCTGTGCTGGAAGGCATCATCCATTATCACCAGATCGGCTGCCTGAAAATCCGGAGCCTTGCATCTTTTCATTGCTTTTTTCGACTCCTTGATTCTTTCCGGTGCGGCGAGGAAAGCGCATCCTTCAGTCCTCGATGCATCTACGGCGACGGTGACCTCCGGGAACTTGCGCTTTATCTGAAGCGGCTCGTCTCCATAATCCTTTACCGTGCCGTCCGCGCATACCTGCTGGAAACCTTTGCTCTTGCGCTTATAGCCTCTTGAAAGTACTGCTATATTTTTCCCCGCCCATTGCTCCTGGGCAGAAAGCATACGCACAATCATCTCTGTATGAGGGGTTTTACCCGTACCTCCGACAGTTATATTCCCCAGGCAAATGCTCGGGATCTCCGGACGGTTCACCTTCTTCATCCCTTTGTCATAAAGGAAATGTCTTATGCGGAGCGCCCAATAATATGGAGCAAGAATAATAGAGTCAATCATCATAATGTTTAATTAAGTTGAGTTGTTTGGGCATTTTCCCACGGAGTGGATGTTTCCGGGGGAGGGACTTCACCCCAGGTGTCAGCCACATAATCCAGTAACTTGAACAGTTCTTCCGGAGAATCTGTCGTAACAAGTTTCAGCCTTGTCGGCTTGAAATCCGGAAGCCCTTTGAAATAGCACGAAAGGTGTCTTCTCATCTCCAGGATTCCCACGCGGTCTCCCTTGATTTCCAATGACTTGGCTAAGTGCTTCTTTGCAAGTTCCACCCTCTCCCCGACGCTCATCGGTGGCAGCAGTTCTCCCGTGTCGAGATAATGTCTCACCTCCTTGAAAATCCACGGATGTCCGAATGTCGCCCTTCCTATCATAATGCCGTCCACCCCGTAGCGGTCGAAAGCCTCTTTCGCCTTCTGTGGGGAATCTATATCCCCGTTGCCGATGATTGGGATGTGCATCCTCGGATTTTCCTTTATTTTCCCAATCAGGGTCCAATCAGCTTCTCCCTTGTACATCTGGCATCGCGTTCTTCCGTGCACCGTAAGCGCTGCAATTCCGGTATCTTGCAGTCTTTCAGCGAGTTCTACGATGATTTTCGAATCCTCATCCCATCCGAGCCTCGTCTTTACCGTCACTGGCAATTTCACCGCATCGACGACCATCTTAGTGATTTCCACCATTTTGTCCGGCTCTTTCATCATTCCGGAACCTGCCCCCCTGCGCGCAATCTTGTTCACCGGGCATCCGAAATTTATGTCTACGAGGTCTGCCCCGTGCCCCCCTGCGATTTCCGCCGCCTTTTCCGCCATCTGCGCCGCCTCAACCATAGCTTCGGGAATATTTCCGTAAATCTGGATTCCGATGGGGGCTTCATAGTCGTATGTCACCAATTTTTCGAGCGATTTCCGCGCATCACGGATGAGCCCGTCCGAACTGATGAATTCGGTGTACATCATATCGGCTCCGTATTCTTTGCAGATATACCTGAATGAAGCGTCGGTGACGTCTTCCATCGGTGCCAGAAACAGCGGCTTTTCCCCAAGATCTATATTTCCTATTCTCATCAGTGCTGCGTTGTGCGGGTTTTTCTCCCAAAATGTAAATTCACCACAAAAATACGAAGGACTTTGAAAGTTGGCAAAGATTTCTTTTATATCTTTGCGGTCAGCATTAAAATATTTGATCAAATGTCACGTATATCAACAATAGGAGTGCTCACCTCCGGTGGTGACGCACCAGGTATGAATGCCGCAATCAGGGCTGTCACAAGGGCAGCAATTTTCAACGGATGGAAAGTGAAAGGTATCTACAGGGGATATGAGGGACTTATCAACAATGAGATAAAGGACTTTGCCTCCGAAAGTGTTTCAAGCACCATCCAGAGGGGAGGAACCATCCTCAAGACCGCCAGGAGCAAGGATTTTATGACTGCTGAAGGAAGGGCCAAGGCTTATGAGAATATGAAGGCTCACGATATCGACGCCCTCGTAATAATAGGCGGTAACGGTTCCCTCGCCGGAGCGCAGATTTTCGCCCAGGAATATGATGTGCCTTGTATCGGCCTTCCGGGTACAATCGACAATGACCTTTATGGAACCGATTACACAATTGGTTACGACACGGCTCTCAATACAATCGTGGATTGTGTGGACAAGATTCGCGACACAGCGACTTCCCATAACCGCATTTTCTTTGTGGAGGTGATGGGACGTGACGCGGGCTTCCTCGCACAGAACAGCGCCATCGCCGCAGGAGCGGAGGCAGCCATCATCCCTGAGGACCAGACAGATGTGGACCAGTTGGCAACATTTATCGGCAGGGGAGTGCGCAAGAGCAAAAACAGTTCCATCGTTCTCGTTTCAGAAAGCAAGAAGGAAGGCACCGGCGGCGCGATGTATTATGCAGAGCGCGTGCGTAACGAGTATCCTGAATATGACGTGCGTGTGACGATTCTCGGACACCTCCAGAGGGGAGGAGTGCCTACAGCGTTCGACCGCATACTTGCCAGCCGTCTCGGCGTTGCCGCCATCGAGGCTCTCAAGGACGGACAGCGTAACGTAATGGTGGGAATTTCTGATGATGAAATTGTTTATGTTCCGTTCAACAAAGCTATCAAAATAGATAAGCCTATCGACAAGGAACTCATCAATGTTCTCAACGTACTGTCTATCTGACGGAATATTTTCTAGGGAATCGCAGCAATATCGAAAGGATTGCAATGATACCGAGGGCGAAAGGATAGTAGAGATAACCTATTATCGAAACTGTTGACGCCCCGGACAGTCCTGATGCCATAAGCAGTTGGGCTCCATAAGGTATGAGACCCTGAACGAGGCAGGAAAAGGTATCAAGGATGCTTGCCGTCTTACGCGGGTCAAGACCATATTTTTGCGTAATTTCACGGGCAATGCCGCCTGTGGTAATGATGGCGATGGTATTGTTTGCAGTACAAGCATTTGCGAGGCTCACGAGTGCAGCTATGCTGAACTCTGCGCCTCGCTTTCCTTTTATCTTTTTGGTGAGTCCGCCAATGATGAAATCTATGCCTCCGTTGCTACGGATTACTTCGAGCATTCCACCGGCAAGCA
>JBJEBO010000473.1:0-6545 GCA_051870155.1 Candidatus Cryptobacteroides sp. | reverse complement strand
CTGCAAATATCGCGTAAAAAATTCAAAAAAACAAACTTACTACACAAATTTGAACAACCTGCGCCACCTTATGTTCTTAGGGAACGGCTTATTTTTATCTGAAGAGAACCATATCAGAGACGGCTTACCGACAATATGGTCTTCAGGAACGAATCCCCAGTATCTTGAATCCAGGGAATTGTGTCTGTTGTCCCCCATCATAAAATAGTAGTCCTGCCTGAAGGTGTAAGACGTCACCGCCTCACCGTTTATCAAAATGTTGCCTTCTGCATCAATTTCAAGAGTGTTGTGTTCATAGTCCCTGATGATTCTTTCATAAAGTGGAAGATTCTCATCAGTAAGTTCCACAGTCGCTCCCTTTTCAGGAATCCAGAGCGGTCCGAAGTAGTCTCTTGTCCATCTGTATCTTACATCAAACGGGAAAATCGTCAGATAAGATTCAGGATAATCCGGTGGATAGACATCTATATTCTCTTCTATCGATACCACTGCCGGGAACTGCTCGATTTGCTCTTTCATTGATTGAGTGAGCGGAATCGACGGGTAGCCAGGGAGTTCCGGATTGTAATAGACTTCGGAAACGTTTATTCCCAGTTTATCAAGGGTCTTGGGATTGAGCCTCTGACCGTTTGTCACGACCGTATATGAAGACTGAACTCCCGGCCACACTTCCTGGGCTTCTCCGTTTATGAACACTCTTCCGTCAATTACCTGCAAAGTGTCTCCGGCAACTGCGACACATCTTTTCACATAATGGTCCTTCTTGTCCATAGGACGAGCCTTGATAGGACCGAAATGCTTAATGACATAATCCCTGTCCGAACTGCGGACAAGCATATGGTAATCTTCCGATGGAGCCATCGTCAAGATAGTGTCTCCGTTCGGAAAGCCGAACACCACATAATCACCGCGTTTCACTTTGCCGAATCCGCGAAGCCTTTTGTAATCACACTGCCAAGCAGTAGAATATGACTCGTGCCCATTACCTATCACATTGTGGGTGAAAGGGATAGTAAGCGGAGTCTGTGGCATTCTCGGACCGTATGCAAGTTTGCTGACAAAGAGCTGGTCGCCCGTATAGAGCGAACTTTCCATTGATGATGAAGGTATCTTGAAAGCCTGGAAGAAAAAGATATTGATGAATGTCACTACGATGACAGCGAAGATGATAGCATCAAGCCAATCGAGAAAAACATTATGCTTTTCGCCTTCCTTATACTCCTTCTTCCAGAATACCCATTTCACCTTTCGGGTGATATGATGGTCGAAGATGACTATAAGACCGAAGAGCCACCAATAATTCCCTGTCCAGATTACCCACAGCACATAGAGCAGCGCCCAGAAACTGAACCTGACCCACTTGTTGCGGTATATCTCCTTCAAGCTCATCAGGAAACTATTTTACAGAATTGATGATTGCCTCAAATGCCTGAGGATTGTTCATGGCAAGGTCTGCAAGGACCTTACGGTTCAAGCCAATGTTCTGTTTTGCGATTCTACCCATAAACTGTGAGTATGTCATACCATACTGACGAGCGGCAGCATTGATTCTCTGAATCCAGAGAGCGCGGAATGAACGTTTTTTGGCTTTGCGGTCACGGTAAGCATAGGTAAGACCTTTCTCATAGGTATTCTTTGCTACCGTCCAAACGTTTCTTCTTGAAAGAAAATTACCGCGGGTCCTTTTAAGGATTTTTTTGCGGCGAGCCCTTGAGGCTACTGAATTTACCGATCTTGGCATAAATTTAACTGTTTTATGGAGGCAGTGTCCCGTTCGGGAGCTTTCCAACTGCAATCCAAGTTTAACTTGATTTTAACTGTAAATAAAATTACATACCCAACAAAGCTTTGACTCTCTTTGTGTCGACATCCGCTACGAGACCGACGTGAGTCAAATTTCTCTTCTGCTTTTTGGTCTTTTTGGTGAGAATGTGGCTTTTGTAAGCGTGTTTTCTCTTCACTTTTCCCGTTCCGGTAAGCGTGAAACGCTTTTTCGAACCGGAGTTGGTCTTAATCTTTGGCATAGTTAAATTTTTTAACTGTTAATAAATATACGGAACCGTTTTCACGGTTACTTTTCACGTCTATTTCTTCTTGGCTACAGGGGCGATCATCATAATCATCCTCTTGCCTTCAAGCTTAGGCATCTGCTCTGCACGACCGTAATCCTCAAGTTCCACTGCAAAACGGAGGAGAAGTTTCTCTCCCTGGTCAGCATAAAGGATGGAACGTCCCTTAAAGAACACGGAAGCCTTAACTTTTGATCCCTCCTGGAGGAATTCCTGGGCGTGCTTCAATTTGAACTGGAAATCGTGTTCATCGGTATTCGGTCCGAATCTGATTTCCTTAATCACTATCTTTGCAGAATTGGACTTCATCTCCTTTGCCTTCTTTTTCTGCTGGTAAAGGAACTTCTGATAGTCCATTATCTTGCAAACAGGAGGATCTGCCTTGGCACTTATCTCCACCAGATCAAGCCCTAGTTCATCAGCCATTTTCATAGCTGAAGACAAGGAATAAACTCCCTGCTCCTGAATGTTTTCTCCGACGAGACGAACTTTCTGTGCAGTGATTTCCTCGTTGATTCTCAATCCGTCGTCATCCTTTTTGGCATTATTCGGTCTCTGACCGTTTGGACGACCTGCATTTTGTCCGTTATTTGGTCTCGGCCCTGTAAAACGTGGCCCGGACGGTTTAAATGGTGCTGCGATAAATGTATCCTCCTACAAGTTAAGTTAATAATATCTGTTTTAGCGAGTTACGACAACTGTGCCGCAACCTCGCCGGTTATAGTGTCAATAAGTTGCTGGACAGGCATCGTGCCTAAATCCACTCCGCCTTGTCTGCGCACTGAGACAGTACCGTCCTGCATCTCCTTCTCTCCAACGATGATAAGGAAAGGAATCCTCTTGAGTTCGCTCTCTCTGATTCGTTTTCCTATGGTTTCGTTCCTGTCGTCAATAGAACCGCGAATATCGGAATTATTCAACAAATCACAAACTTTTTTTGCATAATCTGCATATTTTTCGCTGACTGGCAGCACGATTGCCTGATCAGGAGTGAGCCAGAGAGGGAGTTTTCCACCAGTGTGTTCAAGAAGAACTGCAACAAATCTCTCAAGTGATCCGAAAGGAGCCCTGTGAATCATAACCGGACGATGTTTCTGTCCGTCGCTTCCGGTATATTCGAGTTCGAACCTCTCAGGAAGGTTGTAATCCACCTGGATGGTACCGAGCTGCCACTTCCTTCCGATGGCATCCTTGACCATAAAGTCAAGTTTAGGTCCATAGAATGCAGCCTCGCCATATTCAACGACGGTGTTGAGATTTTTCTCTGCAGCCGCATCAATGATAGCCTGCTCCGCTTTCTGCCAATTCTCGTCGCTTCCAATATATTTGGAAGGATTTTCAGGGTCGCGAAGAGATACCTGAGCAATATATTCTGAGAAATTCAAAGTCTTGAACACATAGAGGATGATATCAATGACCTTGCAGAATTCCTCTTTCAACTGGTCCGGACGGCAGAAAAGATGGGCATCATCCTGAGTGAAGCTTCGTACACGGGTAAGTCCGTGAAGCTCACCGCTCTGCTCATAACGATATACTGTTCCGAACTCAGCAAATCTCAATGGAAGATCCTTGTATGAACGAGGTTTTGACCTGTAAATTTCGCAGTGATGAGGACAGTTCATCGGTTTGAGAAGATATTCCTCGCCCTCTTGCGGAGTATGAATCGGCTGGAATGAATCCTTGCCATATTTTGCATAGTGACCAGAAGTTACATAGAGGTCCTTGTTTCCGATATGCGGAGTGATGACCTGAAGATACCCGTATGACTTCTGAACTTTCCTGAGGAACTGCTCGAGCCTCTCCCTGAGTGCGGCACCCTTAGGAAGCCACAAAGGAAGTCCCTGTCCCACGCGCGATGAGAAGGTGAAGAGTTCCATCTCCTTGCCAATCTTTCTGTGGTCTCGCTTCTTGGCCTCTTCCATCATTACAAGATATTCATCAAGCATTGATTTCTTAGGGAATGATATGCCATAGATACGGGTGAGCATATGGCGGTTCTGGTCACCTCTCCAGTATGCACCGGCTATTGCGGTGAGTTTCACAGCCTTGATTACGGAAGTGTCACGAAGATGAGGTCCGCGGCAAAGGTCGGTAAAATTACCGTTAGTATAGAAGGTGATGGTGCCGTCAGCCAATTCGCTGATGAGCTCGCATTTGTATTCGTCACCTTTCTCAGTGAAAGTCTTCATCGCATCAGCCTTGGAAACCTCTGTACGCACAAATGCCTCCTTGGTGCGTGCATATTCCATCATCTTGTCCTCAATAGCCTTAAGGTCAGACTCAGTTATCTGTTTCTCACCGAAATCCACGTCATAGTAGAATCCGTTTTCGATTGCAGGTCCAATACCGAATTTCACTCCCGGATAAAGGGTTTCGAGAGCCTGAGCGAGAAGGTGCGAAGATGAATGCCAGAACACGTGCTTTGCCTCATCGTCATCCCATTTATGAAGTTTAATCGAAGCATTCTCACGAATCGGACGATTCAAGTCATATATTGTTCCTTTTCCTGTGGTATCACTTTCTGTCTTTACTGTGGCTGCAAGCACTTCTGCTGCAAGTTTAGGACTTATGCCAAGAGCAATCTCATAGGCGGAAATCCCTTCTTCGAAAGATTTCACGCTACCGTCAGGAAATGTAATTTGTATCATAGTCTATATTCTTTATTTCAAGATGGCAAAGGTACGAATTTTTTCTTATCTTTGCATCAATCTGGTGGACAAAAATTAGATGCCCGGATAATACAAACTACTATGACTCAAAAATCTTACTTCCGAATTGCAACCATAATAAACAGATCCGCACCGGCAGGTACGGTTTTGGGAGCAGTATCCATTGCGTGTATGTTCATCAATCAGTTATGTGCAACCCTTTGCGAGACATCTCCGTTTTTAGGCAATTTGTTGTCTTTCATTATCTGGATTGCAAAATTTGTAGGTTGCATCTGGTTGATGAAGTTTTTTATGAGGCGTTTCGCTGCCAAGGAAGAGCCAGTGAACAATAAGGATACTTTCCTCTTCGGACTGTTCGCGGCACTGCTTTCCTCACTTTTGTTTGCAGCACTTACAATGATCAATATGGTTTGGATTTCCCCGGACCTTTATCAGGCACAGTATGATTTGGCGCTCCAGACAGTGGCTCCGATGCTGGATTCCAACACTATGGCAAAAATGTCTTCCATAATGGAAAACATACATCAGATCGCATTCTTCCAGACATTCATATACTGTTTCCTGTACGGAATCATTCTTTCGGCAATCCTTTCCAGGAACATTCCTGCAAAAGACCCGTTTGCCCAATTCAAAAACAACGAAGAAAACGCTGAATAAGTGATATGCAAACATACGATAAAGACATTTCTGTAGTAATCTCGCTCTTCAATGAAGAGGAATCTCTGCCTGAACTTGTTGAAAGGATTGACAAAGTGATGTCCGACAACAGTTTCAACTATGAAATAATAATGGTTGATGACGGAAGTACTGATTCATCTTGGGAGGTAATAGGAAAGTTGTCAAAACGTTTCCCGGCAATCAGAGGTATATCATTCAGACGCAATTACGGAAAATCGGCGGCTCTCCACAACGGTTTCAAGGCCGCAGAGGGAAAGGTTACCGTGACGATGGACGCAGACCTCCAGGATGCGCCGGAGGAGATTCCGGAATTGTACAGAATGGTGACGGAAGAAGGATATGATATCGTTTCAGGCTGGAAACAGCACAGGCAAGATAACAAACTTACCAAAAATCTGCCTTCAAAGCTCTACAACGCGACGGCAAGACGCATAACCGGCATCAAGCTCCACGATATGAACTGCGGTCTGAAAGCATACAGGACGGAAGTTGTAAAAAGCATAGAGGTTTACGGAGAGATGCATAGATATATCCCCTATCTGGCAAAAAACGAGGGATTCACCAAAATCGGGGAGAAGCCGGTAGTCCATTGCAAACGAAAATATGGAAAAAGCAAGTTCGGAATAGAACGGTTCGTGAACGGATTCCTGGACCTTATGTCACTATGGTTCCTGAGCACTTTCGGCAAGAAGCCGATGCACTTTTTCGGTTTTACAGGACTTATTATGTTCCTCGCAGGAGGAATTATCGCACTCTGGCTTATTATCGCAAAGGTTGTATCACAAACAAACGGTTTGAAGTTCAGACCAGTGACAGACCAGCCTCTTTTCTATCTCGCACTGGTCGCTCTCGTAATAGGAGTTATGCTCTTCCTTGCAGGTTTTGTCTGTGAAATGATATCAAGGAACAGCCAGGAACGCAACCACTACAACATCAAGGATAGAATCTGATAATACTGTCATCTCGACAGTAAAAGATCAGTGTCATCTCGACCGAGCGAAGCGAGTGGAGAGATCTCTCGACTACGCTCGAGATGACAGAATCATAGTCGTACCTGCACTCGAGATGCTATAAAACAAAACTTCCCGACCAGAAACCTGATCGGGAAGTCGAAAAACCGGCAGCTACC
>JBJEBO010000472.1:0-6560 GCA_051870155.1 Candidatus Cryptobacteroides sp. | reverse complement strand
GTTGTAATATTTGTTCCACATCATATCTTCCGGAGCCTTCTCGAAAAATTCGTTCAGGTCGGCAAGCACTTTTTCCTTTCCTCCCATAAGCTCCACCATTCCGTCAATGTCGTGTGGAACGAACCATCCCTGTTGGTAAGGATTTGACTCCTTGCTTCCGAATCCTTCTTTGAGACGCCCGTCTTTAGGCCATTTCATCCAGGTGCCATCAGGATTGCGTGGACAGAACCAGCCAACCTCATCGTTCCAGGTGTTCTTGTATGCAAGGGATTTCTTTGCAAATTCCTCTGCGGCATCATCTTTACCGAGTGCTTTCGCAAGTTCTGAGACGCACCAGTCGAAATATGCGTATTCAAGTGTGAGGGAAATGCCGTCTTTTCCAGTAGAATAACCGAGTTTGTCATTACCATACAGGTGTGACGTATTTACGGCATAATCAAAGGCCTTTTCCACATTCCAGTTTCGAACGCCCTTGACATAAGCGTCTGCAAGACAGGATAATGCAGGATTGCCGAGCATACATCCAGAATAGGAGTTCAGCAGCTCCCAACGCTCGAAATAGAACCTTTTGCTTTGTTCAGCAAGTGTGATGAGGGAATTCAGCGCATCATTGATGACATCAGGACTGATGATTACGTGCAGAGGGAACTGGCTGCGGAATACATCCCATCCGCTGAAAACGGTTCTTTTGGTGAAGGTTCCGTCAGATTTCCAAGGCAGATAATCTCCTCCTATATATCGTCCGTCCACATCCGTATAGATGCGTGGATCAATCATTGAATGGTACATTGAGGTATAAAATACGGTCTTCTCATCTTCAGTGCCGCCCTCTACCAATATTTTTGACAGGGCGTCGTTCCACATCTGGCGCGCCTCGCTGCGGATTTGATCAAAAGATTTACCATCTGCTTCCGCCCTGTAGTTGCGTTCTGCGCCGAGGGCGTCAACGAAAGATATACCGACCTTTATTTCAACCTGTTCTCCTTTCTTTGTGGCAAACTCGTTGAAGAAGCCTATATGCTTTCCATCCATTCGATTGCAATTCCTTATTATTTCGGCTTCGGCTACTCTTTCAAGATATGGAATGGTCACAACGTCATCCCTCTTGCGTGCCCAATCGTCTGGAATGTCTGCACTGTAGAAACCATAATTATTCAACGGTTTGCTGCTATATCCATAAAAATGAAGGGTATAGAATACCTTTCCCTTACCGATGCCCCAGCCTCCTCCTACAGGAGTGCATCTAATCCATCCTCTGAATGTGTGTTCATCAATTACCTCTATGTGCTGATAATCGGAAGAACCTCCGACCCTTCTTGCAAGGTCCACTTGTATTCTGGACAGGTCGTTTTTCGGGAATGTGATTTTATATGCACCGCAATGTGTCGTGGCGGATGTCTCGACGCGGATGCCGTAATCCGTAAGATCTACCTTATAATATCCCGCCTGTGCGGTTTCGGTGTTTTTATCATACTTTGAACGGTATCCGGAAATGCTGCCATCCTCTTTCCCGGCTATGGTCTTGAGGGGACCGGTGGTTGGCATAAGAAGGAAATTACCCAATTCTCCGGACCAGCCCACACCGCTCATCTGGGTGAGAGGAAAACCCTCGATTGTGGTATGCTCGTCGCTGTAACCGGAACTATTGTCCATTCCTGTGATGGTGTTAGGACTGACCTGTACCATTCCAAACGGAGTTGTCGCTCCCGGGAAAGTCTTGCCGAGTCCGTGGAGGCTGCCAGCCGCAGAATGGCTGGTGCTCGCCCCTATGAACGGATTGACATAATCAGCGGGCTCCTGGGCCCTTTCCTTGGCATCAGACGGCAGAATTGTCATTGCCGCCGCTGACAGGCAAATCAATAATTTCAGTGTTTTGTTCATTGTGGCATAAATTAATATATGCCTACAAATTTAGATGGGATAGCTTACAACATATAAAACAAATCTCCCAAACAATGACACAAAAGGACACCGTCATTATGCAACATAAGTTCTGTTAGATACGGAACTCATTGATTATCTGTCTTCAAGGAAATCGGACGGAAGTTTTCCGAATCTGGCCTTGAACATTTTCGAGAAATATGACGGACTTGCAAATCCGACAGAATAAAGAACCTCCGAAATCGAATATCGTCCTGTCTGAAGCATCTCACGTGCCTTGTCCAATCTTATATTTCTGATGAATGATGATGCCGGGGCACCGGTAAGCGCAGTCATTTTCTTGTGAAGCTGTGTCTTGCTCACGCCGAGTTCGCTCATTAGTTCATTGACATTAAATTCGCTCTCTCCAATGTGGTTCACCACTATTGAATATGCCTTTTCAAGGAATTCCTTTTCCTTTTGTTCCTCATATTCGGAAATCTTCATAGAGATGCTTGTGCTGCTATCGATGTTCAGCCTATGTGAATTGCGGTAGTGCATCAGATTCTTGATTTTCAACATAAGGTTCTGCGGAACGAAAGGTTTGAGAATATAATCAACGGCACCGGACTGTAGTCCTGCCGATTCGTCATTCTTTGCGGTCAGCATTATGACAGGGATGTGGCTGGTACATTGGTTCTCGTGAAGCATTCTACACATCTGGATTCCATCCATCACCGGCATCATTACGTCAGATACTATCAGGTCAGGCATAGATTTCAAGGCAGTCTCGTAGCCCTTCTTGCCGTTGTTCGCCACAAGTACTTCGTAGTCTGTGGCGAGAATGGATTGGATATACTGCTGCATTTCAATGTCATCCTCCACCACGAGAATGCGGATCTTCTCTTCCTCAGATTCTTCTGATGAGATCTCTCGAATCTCATCAGCCTCCTCCATCTGTTCAGGAGCAATGTCACAGTCTTTGTAACAATCTTTCGTATAAGGGATTGATAAAGTGAAAATGGAACCTTCCCCAAGCCGGCTTCGTGCTGTCAGAGCCCCCTTGTGCAATTCTGCCAACGACTTAGACAACTCCAGACCGATTCCAGTTCCTGATACGGGATTCTTTGCTACTTGATAGAATCTCTCGAATATGTGATTGAGGTCTTTCCGAGATATTCCTATTCCGTCATCCGACACTTCAAAAACGAAATTTCCGGAATTTTTTTTCAGGGACAAGGAAATATGACCTCCCTGTCCTGTGTATTTGACTGCATTGGAAACGAGATTGATCAGGATGGTAGATATTTTCTCTGCATCCAAAAATCCCATACATCCATCTTTTACTGAAGAATTCAGTTCAATGCGCTTCTGGCGGGCAAGCGGTCCGAAACGTTCAATGACACCATCCACAATTAGTCTGGCATCCTGATATTTTACAGAAAGTGGCAGCCCGTCGTGCTCTATTTTCCTCAGATCAAGGAACTGGTTCGCAAGATTCATAAGTCTATCTCCGTTCCTCTGCATAACCGTTACTTTCTCTTTGGCGTTATGAGGCAGATTTTCCATTTCAGCAAGTTCAGACAATGGTGCTGAAATCAATGTCAGAGGCGTCCTCAATTCGTGTGTGAGATTGTCATAGAACCTCAGTTTTGCTTCATTTGCCTTTCTTTCCTCACGTATTCGTATCTTGTCTTTGGTATATGATATACCGAGATATACGAATATTCCACTAAGCAACGCATAGATGAAGTATGCAAGTATAGTGTCCCACCACGCAGGACGCACGACCAGGTCGATGCTGACAGTTTTGTCAGATTCTGTTCCGCTACTGTTAATACCCTTGAACTCAAAAGTATAATGACCTTTCTTCAATTTGCTGTAAGACGCGTATGGGTGGCTGCTTCCAACCGTGTTCCATTTTTCGTCATAACCGAGCAGCCTGTAGGAAAACAAATTTTTCTGCGGGTTGTCGAAGGAGAAAACGCTTAGTAGGAAAGTGATGTTATTCTGGTTGTATGGAAGTGTGATCCGTTCCATATCCATTATTGGTACTTCGAAGTGAATGTCCTCTCCGAATATTCGAAATCCAGATACTGCAATTTGCGGAGGTGTGGATTTACAAGGCAATTGTCGGGTATTGAATGATGTGACTCCTTCATTCGTTCCAATATATAAAATGTCGGACTCGGTAATTGCCGAGGCGGAAGTGGTATAGCTGCTTATGAGACCATCTGTGGAATCGAATATCTTCTCTTCCGATGTCTCGGGATTGAATCTGACGACTCCCTTATGGGTGTTCACCCAAAGGATGCCTTCTCCATCCTCGCTTATCGAAAGAATCCTGCAAGAAGACAGAATATCCTTTGAAGTATGCAATCGTCTCACCTTCATCGTCTCTGGATCGATGACATTCAGTCCCATTTCAGTTCCGACAAAAATCTTTCCTGAAGAAGATTCCAAAAGTGTCATAACAGTATTGCTGGACAACTCTGAATCCTCCGATGTGATGTAATGTTCTGAAAGACTTATGCCATCTTCCCCTCCAAGGACATATCTGAATAATCCGTTCCTGCCGCTGCACACCCATAATGCGTCTCCAGACCTGGACGACAATACCTCTAAATGGAAATTTGTTTCGAGTTTGATATATGTTCTCGTATCCGGGCATACGAGTCCTTTTCGGCAACCGAGCCATATTTTCCCGGTAGCATCCTCGCATATACTGAACACCGTGCCCGCTGATTCCGCGTATTTATATGATAAAGGAAAAATTTCCTCGAACGTTCCATTCGCATAAGAATAGACTGTCCCGTTGCAAACTACCTTTACAGAGCCATCGCTGAAGGCCTTGATGTCGGTTATGGAGCCTTCCCCAGGGAAGTGGTGGGTGATTTTACCGAAATCCTCCCGGATATACAATCCGTTTTTTTGTGTCCCTATCCAGAGATTGTGTGTGTTTTGGTCATACATCAATTCCGAAATGAATGGCTGGCTTCCGTCTTCATTCAAATCAATGTATTCATATTTGATCTGATCCAGGTCTATGGCGCCCACGCCTTTATTGAGAGAGCCTAACCAAAGGGTGTTTGATTTGTCAACAAACGAGAGCCTGATTGTGTTTCCTTTCCAAAAGTTGTCGTCCGTCGTGTTGAGACTGTTTATCGAACCGTCCGGTTCTTTGCAAAACAGACCTTTATGACTTACATAAAAATACATCCTTCCGTCTATGATCTGAGCTATAGAAACATCCTCGTCTTCCATAAGTCCTCCGGAGCATAATGAATCATCTTTCCTATTGAACATTCTGCCGCTTTTGGATTCTATTTCATATATTCCTTTCCCGGTGGAAAGAAGGAAAGATTCCCCGGATACGGTCGATACAGAATTTATGAATACATTGTCCGGAAGTACGAAATCCGCATCCTGCCCATAAATGCCGTTTTGTTTGCTATATCGCACCACCCTGTGCTGTGCAATCGCATATAAATAGGAATTAGTGACCACAAGTGATTTGAGGGCTCTCGTGGCAGGGTAGGACATTGCTTGTTCTATTGAAATGTCTCCGTCTGAAATCCTTGTAAGGAAGATTGTACGCCTTGTCGCAATCCAAAGCCTACCGTCATTTTCTGGCTTTATGTCTATAATATCATTCTCTGGCAACCAGTCGTCGCTTCTATAATGAATATTATATACATCAAATGTATCAGAGGAATAATTGTATATGTTTATGCCTCCGCCGTCGGTGCCCACTATCAGCCGATTGCCGTCACTATCATAATACAGCGATTTTATCCTGTTGGAACTCAACGAACCCGGTTTCTCCGGATTATGCCGATAAACTTTGCAATTCACACCGTCATATCTGTTCAGCCCATCGTATGTAGCTATCCATAAAAATCCGTATCCATCTTGTTCGATGTCGCTAATATGGTAATTGGACAATCCATTGTTCACGGATAGCTGTCTCAGATTTGTATGTGCTTCCGCCTGCGTCTGAAAGAACAGAAGTATGGCAGCGATATATGTGGTCCAGATAGTGAGTTTTTGTATAATTGGCATAAAAAGTCATTTTCGACAAAAGTAAGGAATTTTTTGAAGATTCCTTATTCCTGAACGCCGAGGAAGTCGAAGACGAAAGGCATTACGATGCTGTCGTAGTCGGTGCCGCCGAGGAGTGCTGAACCCATACTTCCGAGGTTTGCCTCGTTGAAGCCGTGGTTGGCCCCTTCGATTATTTGAAGTGTGGCGTCAGGATAAATTTCAGCGGCTTTCTGTGAACTTGAAACCGGGACTATGAAGTCCTTGGAACCTTGGAGGATGAGGACCGGTCTGTTGAAGCCTCCTATCATTGAATATAAGTCAAGTCCTTTTACTGAATCTATGAAAGCCGAACTTCCCATTCCTGGAAGGAAACTTGAGAACGAGTTAACGAGTTCAGGGATGTTGAAGGCAGGATAGAACAGGATGAGACCGGAAATGTCATCTTTATGATTCTCGGCTACTAAGGCTGACACCACTCCTCCGAGACTGGAACCAAGGAGATATATTTCTGAATTATTGACATATTGGCGTCGGCTGACCGTCTCCAGAACGGCTTCAAGGTCGGCAATCTCCGTCAGGAGGCTCATATCATCGCTGCTTCCGTCACTTTGGCTTCCGTCGCCGCCACCGCAGAAGTCGAAACAGCAGGTTGCGAA
>JBJEBO010000471.1:0-6565 GCA_051870155.1 Candidatus Cryptobacteroides sp. | reverse complement strand
TACCAGCATTTTATCACCAGATCTCAATTCAAGATCACGTGCCAATGATTTGATGCTTTTCATTAAAAATTGTAACGAATCAGAAGTGCTCCTTGATTTCAACAAAGTCAAGTTTGCCACAAGAAGTTTTATTGATGAATTCTACAATCTCTTTTTGAAAAATGTTTCATCATTGCCATTCAAATTAGAAATCACAAATGTGCCTGAAGATATAAAGGCTATGATAAATTCGGTGAGCAAAACTCAAACGAAGATGAAAACAATTCGTCCAACATCAAATGTTATGAATTTTGATAATGTTGACGACTTGCTGAAATATATGAGTCAAGTTGCATTTTAGGAATCCAATTATAAAGTCCCGGTGTAATACAATAAAAGAAGGTGACTAATCAGTCAAATAAGACTTTTTATTCACCTTCTTTTTTTTGTTTGTACAACAGTACTTCGTGAATTTGTCCACAAAAATGGGGGTGTTTGTGGACAATCAATCTACGCCACCGCCAAGGGCGTGATATAATTGTATCATTCCCTGTGTCCGGTCATAGACATCCTCTGCTTCAGAGAGTTGTGCCTGGAGAAGATCCTGTTGCGCTGTAAGGATCTCAAGATAGTTGACCGTCCCATATTGCATCAGCAATTCCGTACTTTCAAGAGCGGAACTGAGTTCCTCCACCTTCATTTGTGATAATTCAAGATGCTTCCCGGCCGTCTGCCACTGTTTCAAGGCATCGTTGACCTCATTTCCGGAATCAAGAATCTTCTGACGATATGACAACAAAGCCTCTTCCTGCCTTGCTTCGGCTATTTTCAGTTCAGCACGGTTGCGACCTCTTTTGAACAAAGGCTGAACAAGACTCCCCACTGCCTTTAAAATCCATCCTGCCGGATTCTCTATGGCATCCCCGGCATTGGTAAGCCATCCACCGGAACCACCCAATGTTATTTTCGGATAAAAATTGGAGCGAGCCTCATTGGTGGCATAGAATGCCTCCGCAAGATTATATTCTGCCTCCCTGACATCTGGACGCTTGCCAATCATTTCAAGTGGGACACCTGTGGAGATTGCCATAGGAAGAGCCAAATCATAATCACCTTCCCTATCTATTTCTCCTGAAACGATTCCCACCAAAGAAGAGAAAGAATTTTCCAAAGAATAGATTTCCTTCTCCAGCATCAGGACAGACTGCCTGGCAGTCAACTCATCTGCCCTTGCCTGTGAGACTGCTGCACTTGTCGTCTGCCCGGCATCCTTGAGTGCTTCCATCATATAAGCTGTCCTGGACCAGTTCTCACGAGTCTTTTTAGTAATATCCAATTTCTTATCCAACATCAGAAGAGAATAATACATATCAGCAATAGTCGCAACAAGTTGAGTTTGTACCGCCTGCTCGTATGCTTTGCTTTGCTCAAGGGCTGCCACATCCTGTTTATTCGCATTCCTCAATCTACCGAACAAATCAATCTCCCACTCGGCAGAAATTCCAATGGAAAATGACTTCGATGAATTGGAATCATCATTTTTTTCAATTCCGCCATCGGCAGATAAGTCAAATGATGGGAAGAAAGAGAGTTTTGACGCCTTTAAGGCAGCCGAAGCCTCCTCAACCTTCAGTCTGGCAATGCGCAAATCAGTGTTCCTTTCCAATCCCATTTCAATCCAGGCGACAAGTTGCGGATCCATAAACAATTCACGCCAGGAAAGTGAGGCAAGGCTGGAAGAGTCCCCTTCGGCGGAGGAAGAGTCCCCTTCAGCAAAAGAAGAGGCTCTGTAAAGACTGTCTGCGGAGGATAAATCGGGGCGTTGATAAGAAGAGTAGATGCCGCAACTGCCCATTGTCAACAGCAAGACAAACAATGCAATTATCCTTAATTCTTTCATAACGTTTTCATTTTTTGTTCTGTTTCACATTCTTCTATCCCCTTGTCAGACCTTTTGATTTTCTCCTGGAATTTCTGCATTATGGTGAACAGCACAGGAGTAATGAACAATAGGGCGAATGTTCCTATGGTCATACCGGCACTTGTGCCGACTCCCAAAGAAATGTTGCCATTGGCACCAGCTCCGCTTGAGAACACCAACGGAAGCAGACCAACTATCATTGTCAGTGCTGTCATCAGAATAGGACGCAGACGTTCCTTTGCTGCCCTCAAAGCGGCGTCATTGATGCTCATTCCCTCGGCACGATACCTTTGGGCAAGCTCCGTGATAAGAATCGCGGTCTTTGACAGAAGTCCAATCAGCATAATCACACCGGTTTGCAGATAGATATTGTTTTCCAATCCGAGAAGCCAGGTGAACAGGAAACTTCCCATAAGGCCGATCGGAACGGAAAGAATGACGGCAAGAGGAATGATGAAACTCTCATACAGGGCTGAAAGAATCAGATATACCAGAATGATGCACAAGAACATAATGATAATCGTGTTGTCCGTGCTCCCGGATTCCTCTCGGGTCATACCGCTGAATTCATACCCATATCCCGAAGGCAGATATTTTTCCGCAGTCTCTGCAATTGCAAGGATGGCGTCTCCCGAACTGTAACCTTCGGCAGGGGCTCCGTTCACGGATATGGACCCAAACATATTGAAACGACTCAGGATTTCCGGCCCGTATGTTTTGTCAAGGGTGACAAACTGCCTGATTGGGGCCATTCCTCCTGAAGTGCGGACAAAAACGTTATCGAGGGATTCCGGACCGAGGCGATATTCCGGAGAAGCCTGTATCATAACACGATAGACTTTCGAAAACCTGTTGATATCCGATGAATATATTCCTCCGTAATATCCTGAAATGACAGACAGGACCTCATCCGGGTCAACACCAGCCCTTATACACTTCACCGCATCCACCTCAACGGAATATTGCGGAAACTTAACATTGAAAGAGGTATATGCCATCCCGATTTCCGGCCTTTCGTTCAACTTGGCGACAAAATCCATAGTAACATCATAGAAATCAGATATGTCACCACCGGCCTTGTCCTGAACACACATCTCAAAACCATCGGTCATTCCGAAACCGACCACCATAGGCGGAGAATAGGCAAAGATGTCCGCCCCCTTTATGGATGCGGTCCTTCTATAGACCTCGGCAATTACGGCATCCACCCCGTCATTTTTTCCCTTCCTTTCATCCCAAGGTTTCAGACGCACTATTATCAGACCCGCTGTCGCACTCTTTCCGGAAACCACTCCGAATCCGGGGTTCTTCGCATAACTTTGAATCTGGGGAATATCCTTGATGGCATCCTCCACCTCCTGCAAAAGCGATTTCGTCTCATAAAGAGAGTTGCCGGGGGCTGTGGAAACATTGATAAAGAACATACCCTGATCTTCGTTAGGAACAAGTCCAGTCTTGGTATTTGCCATTGCAACTACAAGAAGGACTAAGGCGATGACAAGAAGAGAACAAGCGATGACCTTATGCCTTATCAGAAAACCTACGCCCTTGCCGTAATTAGCCGTCATCGCACTGAAGGCTGTATTGAACGAAGTTTTGAAGCGTTGCTGCAACGAAGGTTTACCATTTACTCCGTCATCCGAAGGCTTGAGCAGCAAGGCACAAAGGGCAGGACTGAGGGTGAGGGCATTCAAAGCCGATAGCCCCACTGCCACAGCCATTGTAAGACCGAACTGTTGGAAAAATTTTCCGGATGTGCCACTGATGAACGAAACCGGGATGAATACGGCCATAAAGACAAGCGTACTCACGAGGATAGCAGGAGTGATGCCTTTCATTCCATCGACCGTTGCCCTGTATGCCGATTTCGCCCCACCGTCCAGCTTTGCCTGCACCGCCTCGACCACAATTATGGCATTATCGACAACCGTGCCGATTGAAAGCACCAACGCGAAGAGAGTCAATAAGTTAATACTAAATCCAAGCAATGAGAGGATAAAGAATGTACCAATCATTGACACCAACATACTTATAGTAGGAATAAGGGTCAAGCGTCCATTCTGCAAGAATAGATACACCACAAGAATGACAAGGAGCATTGCTTCGAGGAGTGTCATCAACACGTTCCTGATAGAAGCATCCAGAAAATCCTTGACATTCTGCGTTACGCTGATCTTGACTCCCGGAGGAAGGCTATCCTGGATTTCATCAAAAAGGGCTTCCACCTGCGAAACGATTTCATTTGCATTCGACCCGGCAATCTGGGTAATCATACAAGTAGTGCCAGGATGACCGTCCGCTTCACCGTTCATAGAATAATCCTGGGCACCAAGCTCGACATCAGCCACATCCTTCAGGCGGAGTACTTCCCCGTCCGGCAAAGCGCGTATGACTATGTTCCCGAATTCTTCCGGAGTCTCATACCTGCCCCTGTATTTCATCGCATATTGGAAAGTATTTTCAGAGTTTTCTCCGAAATTGCCTGTCGGGGATTCCAGGTTCTGTTTTCCAATAGCGGCTGAAATATCCGCCGGTGAAAGCCCATACTGCGCCATAAGTTCGGGGTTGAGCCATACGCGGATGGCATAATCGGAACCTATGACATTCACACCTCCAACTCCCTGAATACGGAGTATGCGAGGCACTATATTAATTTTCAAATAATTGCATAAGAATAAATCATCAAAGCGGTCATCACTGCTGTAGAGGTTGAAAATCATCACCTGACTGCTTTGCTGCTTGCTCACCTTCACTCCGCTCTTGGTCACATCAGCCGGCAACTGTCCGCTGGCTTCCGAGACACGGTTCTGGACATTGACCGTGGCCATATCCGCATCCGTTCCCTGTGCAAAATAAACCTTGATGGTGGCATTTCCGTTGTTATCCGCCTCGGAGGTCATATAAATCATATTCTCCACACCATTTATCTTTTCCTCCAAAGGTATGATCACACTCTTCTGCACTGTCTGGGCATTGGCCCCTGTATATGAGGCCTCAACCTGCACGGTTGGCGTCGAGATATCGGGATATTGCTCAATTGGGAGGGATACAAGCCCTATCACTCCCAACAGGACAATGACAATAGAAATGACTGCCGAAAATATGGGGCGATCAATAAATGTCTTGACATTCATAAGATTATCCTCCGGATTATTTATTCATTAGCCGCTACTATCGCCGTACCGTTTTTGAGAAGACCGGCACCTTTGGAGACAATGACATCTCCAACAGAGAGTCCCGAAGTCACGACATAGGTTTTCCCATCATTCACCGGATAGACCGATATTTCAGTCGATTCGGCCCTGCCGTCAACTACCTTATAAACGAATTTACGGTCCTGGAGTTCGTATGTGGCCTCCTGTGGAATAACCATCACATCCTCAAGATTGAAAGGACAGACAATGCTTCCGGAACCTCCGCTCAGAAGCACCCTCCCATCGTTCGGGAAGATTGCCCTCACGCTAACCGCGCCGGTAGTCCTGTCTATGACACCGCTGATAGTCTCCACCCGGCCTTTTTCAGAATAAATGCTTCCTGTACTGAGTTTGAGTTCCAACTCCGGCATTGCGGCAACGGCATTTTCAAGCGAACCGTTCTTTTCAGTCATCTGAAGAATCTGGTTTTCAGCAAGAGAGAAATAGACATACATTGTGGAATTGTCTGAAATGGTGGTCAATGGCGTGGATATGGAAGGAGAAACGAGTGTCCCTATCCTGTATGGCAATGTACCTACCACACCTTCAGAGGGACTTTTTATCAATGTATATGAAAGGTCATTCTCCGCATTTAGCAACTGGGCCTTAGCCTGTGACAGATGAGCCTGTGCCGTCTTGAGAGATATGCGCGCCGTCTTGAGATCATATTCAGACACGACTCCTCGCTCATAAAGTTCCTCCTTGCTTTCTTCAGCCAAGGCGGCAGTCTCAACCTCTGCAGCCGCTGCTTCGACATTAGCCTTGGCTGTTTCCACAGCAGCCTTGGCTGCTACCTGGTCGATGATGAACAGAACCTGTCCTTTTCTAACTTTCTGTCCCTCCGTAACAAGAATATCTGTTATCAGCCCGGAAATCTGGGGTCTGATTTCGACATCCTGCCTTCCCTTTATAGAAGCTGAATAGGTTGTCGAGAGCACCTTATCCGACAGTTCAATTTTCATTACGGGGTATTCCTCCGCAGGTCTTTCCATCCCGGAATTGTTCCTGTTTCCACAGGAGGCAAGGCTGATGCATAATAGCACAAAGCCGATTTCAATAAATTTGTTTTTCATTGCATATACTGATTATCCATTTTATGTGCTTGCAAAATTATGGCTATTGACGCAGGGAGCATTGGACATAATTCGAGGAGTATTGTACAAGGTTTGGAGGTCTGGGGCATACACCTTGAAAATCAGTATGGTATAATTAAAATATTTGAATACTTTTGCGAAGCTACAATAACAGGAGTACCACTCCAATTCGATGCCATCAGCATCATTTTCACTATGGCAGGAAAGGCATTCTTTGAAGTTGACTCGCAGGAATATGAACTGGGACAGAACACTCTTTTGAATCTTATCGGAGTTAAAATCCTGAGGAATGTCAGATTCTCGGACGACTTCAAAGGCTATCATCTGTTGATAAGCAAGGAGTTTTATGACGAGGTATTCAAGGAAGGGAAACATCT
>JBJEBO010000470.1:0-6580 GCA_051870155.1 Candidatus Cryptobacteroides sp. | reverse complement strand
GATAGAAAAAGTGCCGACATCGAAATTTGCCGTTTACAAGTTGCCGACTGACATCAATGGAAACGGATGGGGAACATCCATTAAAGCCCTCTGGGACGGCGTAATGGGAAGTGTCGCTGCAAATGGCTATCACAACGAGTCAGCCGGAATGCCTCACCACTTCACTATCGATATGGGTGTACACGCAGATTTGATTTGTCTTGAGACTTATGGACGAGACAACAACAATGTCAGAAATCCGAGACATTTCCAAGTCTGGGGAAGAGAAACAATCGAAGGCGCTGAGACTTCTCTTTCAAGTCAGGATGCCGGTTGGGAGCAACAGATGAGAGACAAAGGCTGGGTTCTGCTGTGTGACGGTATCAACACGGACAATTATTACAACAAGCATATGATTGATCCGGAAATCGGCAAAAATATCCGATACATCCGATACCGTGCGATAGAGAGCTGGAGCAGCACCGAGAAATATAGTTGCCTGCAAGAATTGGTGCTATATTCCAACAAGGAAGTTACAGAATAAGTGCAATCTTGAAAATATAATTTTGAGACTTCATTAATGTAAATAAGTTGACAATAATACTGTTATTATGGCAGCAGTCGAAAAGCATTTATGGCTGCTGCCTTTATAATTGAATCAACATAATCGTAAAATCAATGAACAACAGACTGACTACACTGCTTTTATCGCTGATATGTTTAGTTTATCCTGGCCTGTCTTTCGGACAGGATTTTTGGAGGATAGGAGAAAAGGATGGATTATCAACCGACTTGGCTTTAGGTCCGGATGGATACAACGATTTCCTTGAATGGGATTTTGGTTTTGAGGACAACTTCTATGTCCTCGGAGGTTTTTCTGATGCCAAACGAGATTTTCCCTATGTTCTTCCAGGACCGGCAGATACTTGGGGTGGGACTTGGTCAACAGCCGGATGGCGTACACACCAGATCAATTTGTTGTTTGAAGTTTCAAATCTGAGAAACAACCCTTCATTCGTTTTGGACTTGAATCTTTTGGATTTTTCTAAACGCTTCTTTCCGAGGGTGAAGGTGTCAGTGAATGATGAGGACACTTATTTTGAATTGTCCGATTATATAGAATCAGCCAATCGGAAAAAACAGCCTTATCGTTACAGGGAGCCTATTACAGATACCTTGTCTTTATCGGGTAACTCCTCAGATGCGACTCCTGTGACGCTTTCCGTTCCGGTGGAAAATATTAAAGAAGGTACCAATCAGATTGTTATAACTATTCTTGATGGTGCTTGGATTATGTTCGACAATGTGTGTATGTCTATCAAGAATGGTAGCGCGTCACTTGTATCCAGGAAAGATGCTATTGTTCTTGATGTGGTGCCAGCTGGTCATCAATTTGTTAATCCGGATATACAGCCTCTTCTTGTTGATGTGTTGCGCCTTGACGGGAAACCGGATATGCAAGTGTTGTTGGATGGACGGGAAATTTATAGAAAGAAACTCGTAGATAATCGCTCCGTCATAGAGGCACCTATGCCTGCAGTAACGAAGAAACAGAAGAGCAAATATGTCATAAAGATAAATGGAAAGACCGTTGGCAGAGGAGAAATTGTGCGGGAACCGAAACCTCTCGGAACACCTGCTGATTATGTGGATACCAGAATAGGAACAGCACATTCTCGATGGATGATTGCACCGGGACCCTGGATGCCATTCGGTATGGTAAAACTATCTCCGGACAATCAGAATGCCGGGTGGCAGGCTGGATATCAACCATCATTTGAAAGCATCGGATGCTTCAGCCATATTCACGAATGGACAGTAGGGGGGCTTGGAATAATGCCTGTAAACGGAAAGTTGCAGACTTGGATAGGAACGGAACTCGACCCGGATTCCGGATATCGATCCAGAATGGACAAGAGGAGTGAGGAAGCAGGAATAGGTTATTACAAGGCTTATTTGACGGATTATGACATTTGGACTGAACTAACTGCCACCACGAGAGCCGGTTTTATGAAATTTACCTATCCGAAAGACAGGGGTGTTGCAAGAATAATGGCTGATCTTCATCCGCCGATTGAAAAGGATTTCCAACTTCTAGATGCAGAAGTTATAAAAGTTTCTGATTATCGGATAGAAGGTTATAGCCATCATCTGGTTCCGCAAATGTGGAGCGATGATGCGTGCCAGGACTACAAGGTCAATTTTGTCCTTGAATTCAATGTGCCTATAACAAGGATAGGTCACTGGGTTGAGGATAGGGTCACTTACTCAGATACACTCAAGGTCGGTAATTGCAAACGCACCGGGGTCTTCCTTGAATTTGATGTGCCGGAAGATGGTGTAATAATGGTCCGTTCCGGAATATCTCCAGTCAGCATTCAGAATGCCGGACTCAATCTAAAGACAGAATTAAGTGATGTCTTTGGATGGGATTTCGAGGCTGTTTGTCAGAACCAGAAAGACTGTTGGAACGATATTTTTGAAAGATTGCGCGTCAAAAGTGACAATAGGCTTGAAAAGATGAAGTTCTACAACAATCTTTACAGGGCTCTATGTGGAAGGAATACTTGGAGTGACGTGAATGGGGAATGGGTTTCTACCGATGGTAAAATCCGAAAAGTGACAGGGAAAGATGATGTTATGCTAAGTTGTGATGCCTTCTGGAATTCATTTTGGAATCTGAATCCGCTTTGGAATCTTATCGTCCCGGAATGGAGTAGCCGTTGGGTCAGGTCACAATTGAATATGTATGATGCGAACGGTTGGTTAGCAAAAGGACCGGCAGCCCTTAATTACATTCCAGTGATGGTAGCCGAACACGAAATCCCGCTTATGGTATCCGCATATCAGATGGGAATCAGGGATTATGATACGGAAAAGATGTTTGAAGCAGTGAAACATCAGCAGACAGAACCGGGACGAAAATTGTTCAAAGGTTTTGCCGGGAATCGCGATCTTGCAGCCTATATGAAATATCATTATGTTCCTTCAGATTTGGGACGTTTCTCAAATACAATGGAATATTCCTTTGATGATTGGACTGTGGGACAACTCGCGAAGTCTATGGGGAAAACTGTGGATTATATTAATTTCAACGAACGGGGTTACTGGTGGAAGAATGCGATAGGACCAGAAGGTTATTGTCAGATGAGAACAAGCGACGGGAATTGGGTTACACCGTTTGATCCGTTCAAGACGGGAGCAAACCGTCATTATGTTGAGGGAAATGCTTGGCAACTCACTTATTTCGTCCCTCAAGATGTCTCTGCCCTTGTGGACATTTTAGGCAAAGAAGAATTCGTAAAGCGCCTTGAATGGGGATTTGAACAGTCGGAGCCTTGGCGATATAATGCACCGAGGGATCAATACTGGGATTATCCGATTGTACAGGGCAATCAGCAGTCGATGCATTTTGCATATCTCTTTAACTGGGCGGGATGTCCTTGGCTTACCCAGAAATGGTCAAGGTCGATATTGGACAGGTATTATGGCTGCGGTGTGGGTAACGCCTATCTTGGCGATGAAGATCAAGGTCAGATGAGTGCTTGGGCTGTTCTTTCGTCGATAGGTCTTTTCCAGACTGACGGAGGAACAAACGCCTCACCATTCTATGAAATTGGAAGCCCTGTATTTGAGGAAGTTACCATTGACCTCGGCGAGAGATATGGAAGAGGCAAGTCATTCGTCATCAAAGCAGATAATGCATCGAAAGATAATATATACATACAGGAGGCATTTTTGAACGGAAAGAAGCTGGATTCTTTCAAATTCCCTGCTTCCGAATTGCTGAAAGGCGGCGAGTTGAGACTGGTAATGTCCGATAAACCTAACTATGAGTGGGGACATAAAGCCGGAAATATGCCGAGGGAATATGTGGACCCCAATATAGGGTCCGTCCATAGCAGGTGGTTCTTCTATACGCCAGCATCGGTTCCTTTCGGTATGGCCAAACCCGCACCATCCACAAATGGACATTTGGGAACCAAAACCGGCTGGGGAGCAGTGGGATATGACGGAAGACATTCTTCGATAGAAGGTTTCCCGAATTTCCACGAATTCCAGATAGGCGGGTTGCTATATATGCCGACAGTTGGCGAAATCGTAACAGTTCCAGGAGAGTTGGACAGTCCGGAATCGGGATACAGGTCTTCGTTCAAAAAAGAAAATGAAAAGGCTTCTCCTGGCTATTATTCGGTCGTGCTTGATAAATACGGTGTGAAAGCCGAACTGACAGCTTCGGAAAGGACATCCTTGCAGAGATATTCCTTTCCTGAATCATCCGCATCGCATATAATCATCGATGCGGGACACATCCAGGGGGAGAGCGGTCCGGTGGTGGATGCTGAAATTACGGTGACCGGATCTCTTGTAGAAGGCAGAATCGTCACTGAACCGGTCTATACGAAGACATATCAGCCTGGTGCCGTCGTGAATATGTATTTCAGTGCCCTTTTGAGCAAGGAGCCTATAACGGCAGGTATCTTCATTGACGATAAGTATTATGAGAATACCTTTTCCGTTTCCGGCACAGGATGCGGTGTGTGTTTGACATTTGATACATCTGAAGGTGAGGCTGTTACAGTTACTACCGGACTTTCATACACCTCAATTGAAAATGCGAGGCTCAACCGCGAACAGGAAGTGGGCTTGACAGATTTCGATACTGTACGAGCTCGTGCGGAGGCCGTCTGGGACAGGGAGCTTGGACGCATCAGGGTGGAAGGTGGAAAGGAAAGCGACAAGGTGAAATTCTATACCGCTCTATATCACGCTCTGCTCGGAAGGGGCCTTGCGAGCGATGTCAATGGTGCCTACCCGAGAAATGATGGCACGATAGGTTACATTCCTGCAGGCGAAGATGGAAAGCCGCTTCATAACCACTATAATACCGATGCCATCTGGGGCGCATTCTGGAATCTTACCCAGTTGTGGACGTTGGCTTATCCGAGCTATCTCTCGGACTGGATTAAAAGCCAACTGCTTGTTTACCAGGATTCTGGGTGGCTTGCAGACGGCATAGCCTGTAGCCGGTTTGTTTCAGGAGTGGGAACGAATTATGTTGGTCTTGTCATATCAGCGGCATACAACTGTGGCATAAGAGATTTTGATGTGGAAACGGCGTACGCTGCCGTCATCAAGAATGAACTCGAATGGAAAAACCGTCCGGAAGGGGCAGGAAAGGCTGACGTGAAGGCTTTCGTCGAAAGGGGATTTTCTCCTACGGATAGGAAATTCAAGCCGGCTACAGTTAGGGAGGGATCGCGCCAGGGAGCATCGCATACGCTCGAATATTGTTTCAGTGCTTCTGCAGCAGCGCAATTTGCCGAATCCATTGGAAAGGCAGAAGAATGCGAAAGGTTGAAAGAATTGGCTGGAGGTTGGGAGCGGTTGTTTGACAAGGAAACAGGATATATCCATCCATTGGACTGCGACGGGAAATTCATCGAACCATTCGATATTTTTGCGCCCTGGATTGGTTTCCAGGAAGGCAACGCCGTTCAGTACACATATTATGTCCCTCACGACATAGACCGTTTGGTCGCCCTGGTCGGGAAAGATAAGTTCAACGAAGATTTGAACAGGATTTTTGAGGAATCCAGAAAAAACATTTTCGGAGGAGGAAAGAAGATCGATGCGTTCTCCGGCCTTTCCAATCTGTACAATCACGGAAATCAACCGTGCTTGCATATTCCCTGGCTTTTTAGTCATTCGGGAAGACCGGATCTGACGGAAAAATGGATAAGGACGATTTGCGATGAATTTTATGGTACTGACGAGATTCACGGTTACGGCTATGGTCAGGACGAAGATCAGGGACAACTTGGAGGCTGGTTCGTGATGGCGGCGACTGGACTGTTCGATGTAACAGGACTGACATCTGCTAATCCCCGGATGCAGGTGATTAGACCATTGTTCGATAAAGTGGAAATCACCCTTGACAATAAATATCACAAAGGGGACAAATTGGTAATCAGACAAAGCGACACGGATGAAATACAGGTTGACGGAAAGCCACTTGAAGGCAACTTCGTCCCGTTCTGTAAATTGAATCACGGAGTGGAAATCATAGTACCGAAATGCCGCAAATAATGTAAATAACATAAAAATACTTGGAAATGAGAAAGACTACCGTCATTTTAGCTTTATTATTGGGAGCGGGAACAATGTTTTCGCAGGAGACACTGCCAATTTACAAAAATCCGGCATATTCGGTTGATGATCGGGTGGAGGACCTGCTGGGACGAATGACTTTGCGTGAGAAAGTCCACCAGATGCAGAACGTGGTTATCACAGATTCCACCAAAATAGCTTCCAGACTGAATGGAATGTCTTATGGATGTACCCACGATATGCAGAACAATGCATTCTACTGTTCGGAAAAATATAGAAAATTGCAGGATTATATGCTTGGCAAAACACGGCTCGGAATACCTGTGATTACGGCGTGCGAGGGTATTTCTGGCGTATTGTTGGACAGTTGTACCATATTCCCTCAGGCACTTGCGCAAGGCAGCACCTTCAACCCTGAACTTATTTTCGAAATGACCAAGGCTGCCGGTGAGGAGGCTAAGGCCGCCGGTGTCCACCAAATCCTCTCCCC
>JBJEBO010000469.1:0-6591 GCA_051870155.1 Candidatus Cryptobacteroides sp. | reverse complement strand
ACATTCTACAATGCAGTGGCTAACAAAGGCAAGATGATGAAGCCATATCTTGTGGAGGCCTTTGAAAAAGATGGGAAAGTCACCGACGAGTTCAAACCTGTGATTCTCAACGGTTCAATCTGCTCCAAGGCAACTGCCGACACCCTGAAGAGGGCTTTGAGGAAAGTAGTGACGGATGGAACCGGACGCGGGCTCAAAGATGCTAAATGTGAAGTGGTCGGAAAGACAGGAACGGCCCAGATTCCATTCAGACCGGCAGGGAGCAAATCATCCGTATATAAGGACAGCCAGGGGAATCGTCAGCATCAGGCGACATTTGTAGGCTTCTTCCCCGCCGATAATCCGAAATATACGGCAATTGTGGTGATGTATTCGGTCCTTGGACAGAAAAACCTCTATGGAGCGGCAGGAATCCCGGCATTCAAAGAAATTGTGGACAACATCTACACCCTCGACCCGGAATGGGGAGAAGGAATAAAAAAGAAGGGAACGATGCCTATAATGAAAAACAAGGCGGTCAATTCATCCATCTATGGTCTGGACGAAGTACCGGATGTAATCGGAATGGGCTTGAAAGACGCAATTTATACAATAGAAAACAGTGGCTATGTCTGTAAATTCGAGGGGCTTGGACAGGTGAGCAGACAGGAGCCGGCAGCCGGGGAGAATGTTCCTAAAGGCAGCAAAGTCACATTATATCTTGATTTAGGAAAAAATGAAACTGAAAAGGACGATACAAAATAGCGGAGTGATTTCCGTTTACGGAGATCAGGAGAAAGAGATTTCCTCCATCTGCTGCGATTCCAGGAAATGCAATCCCGGATGTCTCTTCTTCGCCGTAAGGGGATTTGCGGGAGACGGGCACAACTATATTCCGCAGGCTGTGGAGCTTGGAGCTGGAGCAGTAATTTATGATGACGGAGACGCACTCAGGAGACTCTTTGGAAGCAAACTCCCTGAAAACGTCACATTCATAAAAGTCGCATCTTCGAGATATGCGATGGCTACAGTCTCTGCAAATTTCTATGACAATCCTTCCCGCAAGCTCAAACTCGTGGGTATTACGGGAACAAACGGCAAGACAACCACAGTTACCCTTCTTTACAGAATGTTCACAGCAATGGGTTACAGTTGCGGACTGCTCTCAACCATAGCCAATTATGTAGGAAACAGAAGGAGTGAGACCAATAACACGACATCGGACCCTATCACGATAAACTCCCTTCTCGCCCAGATGGTTGAACAGGGATGCGAATATTGCTTTATGGAGGTCAGTTCAATCGGTCTTGAGCAGGAAAGGGTTTCCGGACTGCATTTCAAAGTCGGAATCTTCTCCAACCTCACACACGACCACCTCGACTATCACAAGACCTTCGCCGAATATCTCAGATGCAAGAAATTGTTTTTTGACCGTCTGACTTCCGATGCTGTAGCAGTTATCAACACTGATGACAGGAACGGTACAGTAATGGTCCAGAACACATCGGCATCCGTGGTTACCTATTCTTGCAAAGGTATAGCAGACCACACTTGCCGCGTAATTGAGGAAAGTTTCGACGGTATGCTCTTGAGAATCGACGGACGAGAGAGTTGGACGGCGCTCATAGGTATGCACAACGCATACAACATCCTTGCTATTTATTCCGCAGCCATTGCCCTCGGTGCCGATCCGGAAGAAACCCTCGTTGCAATCAGCACTTTGAAGCCAGCTCCCGGAAGGCTTGAGAATCTCAGAGGTCCCAAAGACCTTTCAGTCATTATAGACTACGCCCACAGTCCTGACGCACTTGAAAACGTGCTCAAGACCCTCAGGGAGATAGCAAGGGACAGAATGCTCATCTGCGTCTTCGGTTGCGGAGGTGACAGGGACAAGACAAAGAGACCTGAGATGGCACAGGTGGCACAGAAGCTTGCCGACAGGATCATCGTAACATCAGACAACAGCAGGACCGAAGATACAGCAGCCATAATGAACGATATAAAGGCAGGGATGGACATATCCGGAAAAGCCAAGTCACTCTTTATCGCCGACAGGGAGGAAGCAATAAGAACAGCAATAATGACGGCTCCTGAAGGAGCGACTGTGCTTCTTGCCGGGAAAGGGCACGAGAATTACCAAATCATCGGAACGGAAAAACGGCATTTCGATGAGAAGGAAATAGTTGCGGAGATATTCAGCGAAATGGAAAACAACAAATAACAGGAGGAAGAAAGATGCTATATCATTTGTCGGAATTTTTGAAAGAATTCAACATTCCAGGACTCGGACTTTTCAGTTACCTTTCTTTCAGGGCGCTTTTGGCGAGCATCCTGTCTATGACGTTTTCCCTTCTTGCCGGCAAGAAAATAATAAAGATGTTGCAAAAGAAGCAGATAGGTGAGGAAATCCGCGACCTCGGACTTGAAGGACAGATGCAGAAGAAAGGGACTCCAACAATGGGAGGAATCATTATCATCCTTTCACTCCTGGTAGGAGTGCTCCTGTCCGCCGACCTCACAAACATCTATATCATCCTTCTTATTTTCACGACTCTCTGGCTCGGTGGTCTCGGTTTTGCCGATGACTGGGTCAAAGTGTTCAGACACAACAAGGAAGGAATTAGCGAGAAGACAAAACTAATTGGTCAGATAGTCCTCGGACTCGCAATCGGACTCACAGTATGCTTTAATTCAGACATTGTTGTGAGGGAGAAAGTGGATGACAACAGTATTGTGGCACAAAGCAAGGTCGGTGAGAATAACGAAAACACAGAATTGAAAGAGGCGGCAGCGCCGATAAAAAAAGAGAATGTGATAAAGAGTACAAAGACCACCATACCATTCGTAAAAGACAACGAGTTCGATTACAAATGGCTTTCTCCATTCAAGGGCAAGATGGGATGGTATTTCAAATGGTTCGTCTATGTTGTGATGATTGTGCTGGTAATCACCGCCTGCTCTAACGGGACCAACCTCACAGACGGCATTGACGGGCTTGCAACAGGTTCATCAGCCATAGTGGGAGTTGTGCTCGGCATCTTCGCCTGGTTGTCGGGCAATGTCATAAACGCAGAATACCTCAACATTATGTATATCCCGGGAACTGGTGAGATTGCAGTTTTTATGGCGGCTTTCGTCGGCGCCCTAATTGGATTCCTTTGGTACAATTCATTCCCTGCACAGGTATTTATGGGAGATACAGGTTCCCTTGCAATCGGAGGCATCATCGGAGTGTGCGCCATCCTCATAAGGAAAGAACTGCTGCTCCCAATCCTCTGCGGAATCTTTTTCGTGGAAAGTCTTTCAGTGTTGATACAGAGATTCTGGTTCAAATACACAAAACGCAAATATGGTGAGGGCAGAAGGGTGTTCAAGATGGCACCTCTCCACCACCATTTCCAGAAAGAGGGCATCCCTGCGGTAATACAGTCCCCGCAGAAGGCAATGCCGGAGGCAAAGATCACCGTAAGGTTCTGGATTATAGGTCTTATCCTCGCAGTCGTGACTGTGGCACTTCTCAAGATTAGATAAAAATTACAATACTATGGCAAAGCGAATAGTCATATTGGGAGGCGGAGAGAGCGGTACGGGTGCCGCTGTGCTCGCCAAAGTCAAAGGTTTCGATGTTTTCCTTTCAGATATGGGGAAACTGGCTCCGGAATATGAGGAGATGCTCCGCAAATGGGACATTCCATACGAGCAGGGAGGACATACCGAAGAATTGATTCTCAATGCCGATGAGGTTATCAAGAGTCCGGGAATCCCGCTTACAGCCCCTCTCGTGTGCAAAATCGCCGAGGCCGGCATAAGCATAATTTCCGAAATCGAGTTTGCAGGAAGATATGACACTGCTAAAAAAATCTGTATCACGGGAAGCAACGGAAAAACCACAACCACATCCCTGATCTATTACCTGCTTACTGAAGCAGGTTTGAACGTGGGACTTGGCGGGAATATCGGAAAAAGTTACGCATACCAGGTAGCCACGGAAAAACACGACATTTATGTATTGGAAATCAGCAGTTTCCAATTGGACAATATGTATGATTTCAAAGCGGACATAGCCATCATTACCAACATCACTCCGGACCATCTCGACAGATATGACCACAATATGGAGAATTATGTGAAGGCCAAATTCCGTATCACGAGGAATATGAGCAGCGATGACTGTTTCATTTTCTGCTCAGATGACGAAATCACGATAAACCATCTCAACAAAATAGTAATCAAAGCGAAAATGCTTCCATTCAGCCAAAAAACAGAAGTGAGCCAGGGTGCATTCCTCAACGACGACAAGATGGTCGTCAAATACGGCTCGGAAGAATGTGACATCTATCTCAAGGAACTTGCACTCGGAGGAAAACACAATGTGTATAACTCGATGGCGGCTGCCATAGCCGGCAAAGTGATGAACATTGACAATGAGGAAATCAGGAAAAGCCTTTCTACATTCCAGGCCGTGGAACACAGGCTTGAGAAGGTTATGAGCGTAGGTGATGTTCTCTATATCAACGACTCAAAAGCAACTAACGTCGATGCGGCGTGGTATGCCCTTGAATGTCAGACAAGACCTGTAGTGTGGATTGTCGGAGGAAAAGACAAAGGGAACGACTACGGTCCCCTCATTCCGCTTGCAAAGGAAAAGGTTAAGGCAATCGTATGTATGGGAGTGGATAACACCAAGTTCCACGAGTCTTTCGGAGGCATCGTTCCTGTGATTGAAGATGCATTGTCAGCCGAAGAAGCTGTGAAGAAGGCAAGTTCATTCGCAGAAGCAGGTGACGTTGTACTCCTGTCCCCTTGCTGTGCAAGTTTCGACCTGTTCAAGAATTATGAGGACAGGGGACGTAAATTCAAGGAAGCTGTTAGAAATCTGTAAAAATGGCGGAGCAGACAAAAAAGAGCGGTTTCAAGAATTTTATGGACCGCATTCCGGGTGACAAGGTTATTTGGATCATTGTCATCCTCCTTATGCTGCTTTCCATTGTGACAATTTTCTCTTCAACAACATATCTCGTCAGGGAAAATGTGACGAGGATGAGTATCTTCAAAGACCAGATGATGATTGTAGGGGTGGGATTCCTGATAATCGTGGTATGTTGTGCCATCCCAAAGATTTGGGTATTCCGTTTCTTTTCCCAATTTGGTTTTCTTGTCTCGGTGGTGATGCTGACAATGCTGGTGTTGGGAATCAATGTTGACACGAGAAATGACGCCAACAGAGCTATTTTGATCGGAAGATTCCAATTGAATGTATATGAAGTGGTGAAGGTGGCGATGGTGATGTATCTGTCGTGGGCAATCCACGCCTACAAGACGGGCGAACTCAAACTTGCCAATCTGCTTTCAAAGAAAGTCAAATGGCTGAAATGGCTCGGCAAAAAACCTTGGCAGAGAATAATCTACATCTATCTTCCAATGATAATCACCAGCGGTGAAATCCTGATGGGAGGTTTTTCAAGTACAGTCATCATCGGTGGAATAATGTTCCTCACTATCATAATAGGCGGCGTCCCCTGGAAAGATATCGGATTTCTCGCAATCGCGGCAGCCATAGGAATGGCCTGTGCCTTTGGAGTTTATAAAATCAGTGACGGTGAAATCTTCGACCGTTTTGCGACTGTGGAGGGACGAATAACAAGATTCTTTGAAGACGATGAGAAAATCAAGGAATTGGAGCCGGGAACGGAAGAATACAAAAAATATATTGACAGCAGGAGGCAGCCGGAATCGGCGAAAGTGGCGATTAAAGAAGGCGGTCTGATAGGAAAAGGACCGGGGAAAAGCACCCAGAAATATACTGTTCCCCTTATTTTCAGCGACTATATGTTCAGTTTCATAATTGAAGAATATGGTCTTATCATCGGAATACTGGTGGTTATTCTCTATGTCAGCCTTCTTGCAAGAGGCTCCATAATAGCACGCAACTGTGAGAATCCATTCGCCAAGACTGCTGTCGCAGGTTTGACCCTCCTGATTAGCGGTCAGGCGATGCTGCATATGTACATCAATGTTGATATGGGTCCGCTCACCGGACAGACCCTGCCTCTAATCAGCCACGGAAACAGCTCATTCCTTTGTTTCTGCGTTGCCTTCGGCATTTTGCTGTCCATCAGCAAGATGACCCAGAAAAGAATCGACTCGATCAGCAAGAATCTCGAACCGATTACAGGAGAATCCCCTGATGTAAAAAAGAAAGAAGAACAAATAGAATCCAACGACTGAAAATGAGCGGTTACAAACCAATAAGAGCAATAATCAGCGGAGGGGGCACAGGAGGTCACATCTTCCCTGCTCTCTCAATTGCGGACAAACTGAAGGAACTCTCCCCCGATACGGAAATTCTTTTTGTCGGAGCCCTCGGCAAAATGGAAATGGAGAAAGTTCCTGCAGCCGGTTACAAAATTATAGGCCTGCCTGTTGCAGGACTTCAGAGAAAAATGACTCTCTCCAACCTTGCTCTGCCGTTCAAGGTACTGAAGAGCATACATATAGCGGGAAAAATAATCAAGGATTTCAAGCCTGACATCGCCATCGGAGTCGGCGGATTCGCAAGCGGTCCCCTGCTCTGGAGCGCATCAAGAAAAGGCATACCTACCCTTCTTCAGG
>JBJEBO010000468.1:0-6627 GCA_051870155.1 Candidatus Cryptobacteroides sp. | reverse complement strand
TGTACTCGTTGTGAGGCTTCTTGCGGCATTCCTCATAGCTTCTGGCGTTGTTTCCGTGATCTATGGACTTGTGAACCGCAAGAACGGGGGCCTTTCTCTCTTGATTTTCAATGCCATTGTTGATGTCGTTCTCGGTGCAATCCTTTTCGTCTATGCCGCACCTGTGACAAGCATTATCATAATCCTCATAGGAATAGCCCTGCTTTGCTTTGGGATTCTTCAAATCATCACCCTCGGCAGTGTCGCTCCTGTCTTGGGAACGGCATTCGGATTTTTCATCCTGCCTGCACTCTGCGTCATCGGAGGCTCGCTGTTGTTGTTCAATCCTTTCGGTTCCAAAGTTACACTTACGGTCGTTGCCGGCATCGTGTGCATCGTATATGGAGTTTCGGAGGTTGTTGCCACATTGAGGATGCGCAAGGCTATGAATACATATCAGGCAAAATTCGAAGGAACTTCTTCTTCTCCTTCAGAGGGGGCTTCAAAGCCGTCTATGGATGTTTCAGGTGTGAAGGACGTCGATTATACGAAGGTGGACAACCAATGATCTTGCTCAGTCTCGAATGATTCCACAGGAAACGGTTGACAAAATACTTGATACTGCGCAGATTGCAGATGTCGTGGAAGATTTCATCCCGTTGAAGAGACGCGGAGCCAATTATGTGGCCTGCTGTCCTTTCCACAACGAGAAAACTCCGTCTTTCTATGTGTCTCCGGCAAAAGGAATCTTCAAATGCTTCGGCTGCGGAAAGTCCGGTACAGCTGTGGGATTCGTGATGGAGCACGAGAGTCTGTCTTATTCAGAAGCACTGAAATATCTGGCGAAGAAATATGGAATCGAGGTCAGGGAAAAGGAGGAGTCCGCAGAGGATATAGCACGCAGGCAGAGGAGTGAGAGCCTGTATCTCGTGTCAGAGTTTGCTGCAAAGTTTTTTGCAGACAGCCTGAAGACCGATGAAGGTCTGACTTTCGGAGATGCGTATTTCAAGTCGAGAGGGCTTTCGGATGAGACAATCGCCAAATTCGGACTGGGTTGGTCCCCGTCTTCGAGGCGTGCTCTGGCGAAGGCTGCGAGGGAGGCTGGTTATAAGGAGGAATTCCTTGTGGATACGGGATTGTGTGTGAGAAGGGATGATGGTAGTTTGTCCGACCGTTTTTATGACAGGGTGATGTTTCCCGTCCATTCAGTCGGAGGACGGGTGATTGCCTTCGGAGGAAGGACGTTGCGTTCGGACAAGACCGTGGCTAAATATGTCAATTCCCCTGAGACTGAAATTTATGTGAAGAGCAAGTCCCTGTATGGAATCTGGTTTGCCAAGAACGAGATTCTGAAAAAAGACAGGTGCTATCTTGTTGAGGGCTATCTTGACGTGATTTCGATGCACCAGTTGGGCATCACCAATGTAGTGGCTTCAAGCGGCACTTCGCTCACGGTGGAGCAGGTCAGGCTCATAAAACGTTTCACTGAGAATGTAACGATAATATATGATGGGGATTCGGCCGGAATCCACGCGGCATTGAGGGGAATTGGGCTTGTGCTGAAAGAGGGTATGAAGGTGAAGGTGGTACTTCTGCCGGATGGGGATGACCCTGATTCATATTCCCGCAAGCATACACTTCCGGAAGTAGAGGACTTCATCGCCTCTCACGAGCAGGATTTTATCTCGTTCAAGACGGACCTGCTTCTTGCTGAGGCGGGAGATGACCCGATGAAGAGGGCAGCACTGATAAATGAACTTGCCGATACGGTGGCTCTCATACCGGACGGGGTGGCAAGGGCCGTATATGTTGAGACCTGCGCCCGCCGCTTCGGAATCGAGCAGTCCTTGCTTTTCGACAGGATTTCAACGACGAGGGCCGGCGCTCTCATTGCGGAGAAAAAGCAGCAGGACAGGGAGGAGGACAGGCAGAGGCGTGCACAGGAGCAGATGATGGCTGAAGCAGAAGGGGAAACCGTGGAACAACAGCCGACGGCGCCCGGACGCAAATTGAATGATCCTTTCCTTGCCCCTTGTGAGAAGGAACTTTTGGAGTTCATCGTCCTTCACGGAAGAGATTTGCTGAATTTCGATTCGACTTCGGTCTATTATGTAGAAGGGGTGAGCATAACAGTGGCGGATTTCATAAGATCCTCTCTTGAAGACGACCAGGTGGAGTTTTCCAACGACATCTACAGAAAGGTGTATGACCTATATTATGAGATGTATGACGGAGGTCTGACTCAGGAGCAAATCGGGGTTAGGCTTATGAACAGCACGGATCCTGATGTGGCTGCGGTATCGGGGGAACTGCTTGTGGACAAATATGTTATCACGGTGGAGAATTTCCGCAAGGCCTTGACCGCGGAGGCGACGGTGCTTGTGAAATTCGTGCCTCGTTCGATTCTCCTGTATCAGAAACGCCGTCTTGACAGGATGATAAAGGAATGTTCGGACACGATGAAGGATATCGACCCGGGCGATTTGGAGTCATCGACGGCTGCTCTGGAACAATTGAAACAGCTCCACTCCTGCCGCAAGACGATAATGGAGATGTTGACAAAGAAATAGTTAAAACAGTATATATATATGGAAGAGAAAAAATTCAACCGCACTCTTGTGACCTGTGCGTTGCCTTATGCGAATGGTCCGGTGCATATCGGTCATCTTGCCGGGGTTTATGTCCCGGCAGACATTTATGTCAGGTTCCTCAGGATGAGGGGCGAAGACGTTCTTTATGTCTGCGGCTCGGATGAGCACGGTGTGCCTATCACCATCAAGGCGAAACGGGAAGGCTGCACCCCTCAGGATATCGTAGATAGGTATCACAAAATCATAAAAGATTCATTTACAGGACTCGGCATTAATTTCGACATTTATTCCCGCACTTCTTCCGAAACGCATTCGAAGAATGCTTCCGAATTTTTCCGCAAATTGTATGACGAGGGCAAATTCATAGAGAAGGAAAGTGAGCAGTATTATGACGAGGAAGCAAAGACTTTCCTTGCCGACCGATACATTACCGGAACCTGTCCTCGCTGTGGAGCGGAGGGAGCATACGGCGACCAGTGTGAGAAATGCGGTGCCACCCTCAGTCCTGATGAACTCATCAATCCGAAGTCGGCTCTCAGTGGAAGTGAGCCTGTGAAAAAGAAAACCAAGCATTGGTATCTTCCTTTGGACCGTTATGAGGGCTGGCTTTCAGAGTGGATTCTCCAGGAACACAAGGAATGGAGGACCAATGTCTATGGACAGTGCAAGAGCTGGATTGACGGAGGTCTCCAGCCACGTGCCGTTAGCCGCGACCTCGAATGGGGAGTGCCGGTTCCGGTAGAGGGAGCAGAGGGCAAGGTTCTCTATGTCTGGTTCGATGCCCCTATAGGCTATATTTCGAATACCCAGGAACTTCTGCCTAACACTTGGAACAAATGGTGGAAATCGGAGGATACCAAGCTCGTTCATTTCATCGGCAAGGACAATATCGTGTTCCATTGCATTGTGTTCCCGTCTATGCTGAAGGCATACGGAGACGGCTACATTCTTCCGGACAATGTACCGGCAAACGAATTCCTCAATCTTGAGGGAGACAAGATTTCCACTTCGAGGGGATGGGCAGTATGGCTTCAGGAATATCTTGAGCAGTTCCCTGGACAGGAGGATGTGCTCCGCTATGTACTTTGTGCAAATGCGCCTGAGACAAAGGACAATGATTTCTCCTGGAAAGATTTCCAGGCACGCAACAACAGCGAGTTGGTTGCCATCTTCGGCAACTTCGTTAACCGTGCTATCGTTTTGACGCACAAATATTTCGGCGGTAAGGTCCCTGGAAATATCAAGCCTGAGGCAATCGATGCAGAGACTCTCGCACAGATTGTTCCGATGAAAGAGGCTATGGAGAAATATATTGAGGGTTACAAATTCCGCGAGGCTTTGAAGGAGGCTATGAACATCGCCCGTCTTGGAAACAAATATCTCACAGATACTGAGCCTTGGAAGGTAGCCAAGACTGATATGGACAGGACTGCTTCCATCCTCAATGTCTCTCTCCAGATTTGTGCAAGCCTTGCCATCGCATTCGAGCCTTTCCTTCCGTTCTCAGCAGAGAAACTTCGCAATATGCTGAATGTGAATCTTTATGCAGGTTGTGACCATCGCGCCGGAGAAGAGGGAAGTGTCCGTGTGAATATGTATGCTGAAGGTGAGGGATGTGCTCTCCACACTTGTTCAGGAGCCTGTGCTCAGGCAGCTGAAGGAGTCACACTTTCTTGGGAACGTCTCGGAGCGCAAGACCTTCTTCCGGAAGGACATCAGCTCAATCCAGCCGTCCTGCTATTCAGCAAGATTGAGGACAGTGTGGTTGATGCCCAGATCGAGCGCCTGAACCGTATCCGTGCAGAGAGGGAGGCTGCTGCAAAGGCAGCTGAGGCTGCAGTAGTGACTCCGCAGAAGGAGGAATGTACATTTGATGATTTCGGAAAGATGGACATCCGTACAGCTACAGTGCTTGAGGCTGAGCGGGTTCCTAAGACAGACAAGCTTCTGAAACTCACCATTGACACTGGAATCGACAAAAGGGTTATTGTTTCAGGAATAGCTGAGTATTATGCTCCGGAGGATATGCTCGGTAAACAGATTTGCATCCTCGCAAACCTTGCTCCACGCAAAATCCGTGGCATAGAGTCCAAGGGAATGATCCTGATGGCACGTCAGAACGACGGCAAGATGCGTTTCATTACTCCTTCGGAAACTCTTGTCAACGGTGCAGAAATAGGTTAGGAATTTGAAGGCTCCTTAGTGACCTGCCGATATGATAAAAACTGAATATTACAAGGATCTTACAAAATACAATACCTTCGGTATGAAGGTCAAGGCCCGTGCGTTCGTGGAGTACGACTCCATAGCGGACTTCGTGGAACTTGATCTGGAGGGTCTTCCCAGGCCGGTGATGCACATCGGCTCTGGGAGCAATCTCCTTTTTACGGATGATTTCAAGGGCACTGTCCTACATTCGGGAATCAGGTTCATAGAGCCTTTGGATGAGAATGAAGAAGGGCTCCAGGAAGAAACAGAAAAGGTGGCTGTAACCGTAGGCGCAGGTACTGTTTTCGATGATTTCTGTGCCTGGGCTGCGTCCAAAGGGCTTTGGGGCGCGGAAAATCTTTCAGGAATCCCTGGAGAGGCGGGTGCTGCAGCTGTCCAGAATATCGGCGCTTATGGGGCCGAAGTCAAGGACATAATCCGTACAGTCTATTGCTATGACCTTGAGGAAGAGGAATTTGTGCATTTTGATGCCTCGGATTGCAATTATGGCTATAGGGATTCAATCTTTAAACATCCTGGTGCCAAGGGGCGCTACATTGTCACACACGTGGTTTTCGTCCTTTCGTCTGTGCCGGAGCCGAGATTGGATTACGGACATCTGAAGGAAGCCGTTGAGGCTGCTTTGAAGCCTGGAGAGGAAATTACTCCCGCCATCGTCCGTAAAACCGTCCTGGATATAAGGGGACGCAAGCTGCCAGACCCTTCAGTAATCGGAAGCGCCGGGAGTTTCTTCAAGAACCCGGTAATCACTTCGGAGCATTTCTCAACTATCAGCGCTGCTGCAAAGGCACAATATGGACCTTCTTTTGAGGTCCCGCATTATATTGTGCCGTCTGTAGATGGACAAACCCCTGATATGGTGAAAGTTCCTGCAGCTTGGATGATAGAGCAGTGCGGCTGGAAAGGAAAAAGGCAGGGAGGGGCGGCCGTGTATGACAAACAGCCTCTCGTTCTTGTAAATTATACGGGAAATGCTTTCCCGGAGGAAATAATTGGATTGGAGAAGAGGATTGTGGCGTCAGTTAAGGAAAAATTCGGGGTGGAATTGCATCCTGAAGTAGAAATAATCTGATATGAAACCGACTTTGAAAAACTTTTCGGGCATTTTTGCCTCGATTGCCCTGATTCTCTTTGCCTTTCAGGGATGTGGCTTGAACCATTCGGCTTCAAGCAATGACAAACCTTCTGATAGTGAAAGCAAACCGGACGAGTTTGTCATCCTTTTTACCAATGACTTCCATAGCCAGATTGAGCCTGTCGAAGCTACTGACAGGGGAGGCATCCTAAGAATCAAGGCATTGGTGGACAGCGTCCGTGCCGTGGAGCCTTTGGTTCTGCTCGCCGATGCAGGAGACTTTGTCCAGGGTACTTTTTATTTCAGTCTTCTTGATGGTGTCGTAGAGTCAATGGCTTTGGATGAGATGGGTTATGATATAAGATGTGTCGGCAATCACGAGTTCGACAAGAAAATGGAGGGCCTCCATAATATGTTTTGCTGGAGCAAGGTCCCGGTGGTCTCAACCAATTATGATTTTTCTGCATCGGTCGCATCTAATGATGTTATTAAAACCCATATTATTGACATAGACGGAATTAAGGTTGGCTTCATTGGTCTTGGCGTGCGTCTTCAGGGACTTGTTTCACCGATTTGCTGTGAAGGTGTGACTTATGTGGATCCGGTGGATGTGGCTGAAGAGGCTGCCGCCAAGCTCAAGAAGCAGGGAGCGGACATCGTAATCGCTTTGTCGCATCTTGGTTATAGCGCCAAGAGCGACGCTCCATATACCGACCGCGGTTTTGTGATGAATACCAAAAGCATAGATATGAT
>JBJEBO010000467.1:0-6644 GCA_051870155.1 Candidatus Cryptobacteroides sp. | reverse complement strand
CGTGGAAGGGGAGACCACAGCATTCTATATATACAGGCAATTATCTTCCACCGGAGTCCGATTCTCTTCACTTGCGAGGGGACTCGGCTTCGGTGATGCACTTGAATATGCGGACGAACTTACATTGGGGCGGTCAATTGTAAACCGCCAAATATTTAAACCCTGAGGCCTGAAAACTTAAAAGGAAGGTCCTCAAAGACTTATTAATTAACTTTTTACGAAACTTGTACTATGAGCTTTATAGAAATTATTCTGCTTGCGCTGTCCCTCAGTATAGATTCCTTTGTGGTCTCGATGAGCGGCAGTGTCTCCCTCGGAAAAGTAACTTTCGGAAAACTGTTCGTTGTCTCCCTTGTATTCGGGCTGATGCAGGTATCCCTGATGTTCCTCGGATGGGCGCTTGGGCACTCCGTAGTATCCTTCGTAACCAGAATAGCCAATTTCATAGGCTTCGGTCTCCTGCTTTATGTGGGGCTTTCTATGGCAATACCTGCCCTTAAGAAAAAAGTTGAAAATGAAACTGTTGACCTTTCCGGAGCAGGTCATCTCCTGATGGCGGCCGCCGCAACAAGCATCGATGCCCTTGCTGTTGGGGCATCCCTTGCTATGGCAGAGTACTCTATGAATGACATATTCTGGGTACATCTCGCCGTTTTCGCCGTCACTATGCTCGCCTCTTCTGCCGGAATGCTTTCGGGTAGCGCAATCGGACGGCGTTTCGGCCGACCTGCCCAATTCATCGGAGGACTCGTCCTTATAGGTCTTGGAGTCAGCATCCTTGTGGGTTGACAATTTCGAAGGTTTCGCAAATGAGAGTTCTTTTTTTTGTCATTAAAGCAAAAAAAACATACTTTTGCAAACTAACTCTTCCGACAAACGGGCCGGGAATAAAAAATCACTGGTATGATTGAGATCTTCTATAAACAGAACGGACAGATAAACGTGGCCCAGTCGGAGACGGAGTTGTCCTCAATTGACAGGAAAGATGTAATCTGGATTGACCTCCTCTCTCCGGACGGAGACCAGAAGAGGGGAGTTGAGGCTTTTCTCGGAACCACAATCCAAAGCCGTGCACAGGCGGAAGAGATTGAGAGTTCATCACGTTTCTCTGAGACTGAGACGGCTGTGTTCGCCAATACGAACTTCCTGATACCTGGACCTGAGGAATATTCGATGGAAACGGTGTCATTCATTCTTATAGACAATATTCTTACAACCCTTCGCGAATGTCCTCTCAGGAGTCTGACAGACCTTCAAAGAAGGATGCTCGCTTTCCCGAAATTCTATCCTTCCGGCAACATCGTTTTTGTCAGCATCCTCGAACAACGTATCGACCTTGACGCCGATATGATCGAGTTGATGTCCAAGGAAATCGCCCAATACAACAGGAAAGTGAGCCTCGGTGAAGACATCAACGAGGAATTCCTCCTTGATGTTAACCAATTGCAGGAGAACACGATGCTCGTTCGTGAGAATATCGTGGACAAGCAGAGAGTTATCTCCAGCCTCCTCAAGAGCGACATCTTCCCTGAGGAACTCAAGGCCAAGTTGAATGTGATGCTGAAAGACATCTCGTCACTTATCAATCATACGAATTTCAGTTTCGAAAGACTTGAGTATCTGCAGAATACGGTAATCGGTCTTATCAATTTGGACCAGAACAAGATTATGAAGGTGTTCACTCTTGTCTCCCTTCTCCTGATGCCTCCTACCCTCATCGCAAGTTTCTACGGAATGAATGTTGCCTTGCCGATGACGGGCACATTCTGGGACTGGATCATAATCCTCGGTCTGATGATTTTGTCCTTCCTCGCCATTCTCTTTATTTTCAAGAGCAGAAAGATGCTCTAATTCCTTGCACTTACGGATTTTTTGCTTATATTTGCGCGCTTTTTATCGGGGCTTCCCCGAAGGCACAAAGTATAATGTTAAACCCGCTAAGTTGTTTTTATTATTTTAATTATGGAAGAAAACAAAGTAGTTGCAGCAGAGGAAACTCCTGCAGTTGAGGAAACCAGGAAGGTTGTCCTTAACGCCTCAGTGGCTCCCGAGGATTTCGATTGGGATGCCTTCGAGGGCGGTGACGTGTATGACGGCGACCGCAAGCACGTCGAGGAAATGTATGATCAGACTCTCTCAAAAGTCGTTGAGGGCGAAGTCGTTGAGGGCGTAGTTACAGCCATCAGCAAGAGAGAGGTGATCGTTAATATCGGTTACAAGAGCGAGGGTGTCATTATGGCTCCGGAATTCCGTTACAACCCTGAGCTCAAGGTAGGCGATAAAGTTGAAGTGTTCGTGGAGACAGCTGAGGACAAGAAAGGTCAGCTCATCCTTTCACACAAGAAGGCACGCGCACTCCGCTCCTGGGATATGGTTAATGATGCATTCAACAAGAACGAGATCGTCAAAGGTTATGTCAAGACCCGTACGAAAGGCGGTATGATCGTCGATATCTTCGGTATCGAGGCATTCCTCCCTGGCTCACAGATCGATGTTAAGCCTATCAGGGATTACGATCAGTTTGTTGACACAACTATGGATTTCAAGATTGTCAAAATCAATCAGGAATTCCGCAATGTGGTCGTTTCTCACAAAGCTCTCATCGAGGCAGAACTCGAGCAGCAGAAGAGCGAAATCATCGGCAAACTCGAAAAAGGACAGGTTCTCGAAGGTACCGTCAAGAACATCACCAACTATGGTGTATTCGTTGACCTCGGCGGTGTTGACGGACTCATCCACATCACAGACCTCTCTTGGGGCAGAATCAACGATCCTAAAGAAGTTGTTGCCCTTGACCAGAAGATCAGGGTTGTCATCCTCGACTTCGATGAGTCAAAGAAGAGAATCGCACTTGGTCTCAAACAGCTTACAGTTCATCCTTGGGATGCTCTCGATCCAAACCTCAAGGTTGGTGACAAGGTTAAAGGTAAAGTCGTTCTCATCGCTGATTACGGTGCATTCGTTGAGATTGAACCGGGCGTAGAGGGTCTTATCCACGTATCAGAGATGTCTTGGTCTCCAAGACTCCGCATCGCCCAGGACTTCCTTAAGGTAGGTGACGAAGTTGAGGCTCAGATCCTTACTCTCGACAGAGAAGAGAAGAAGATGTCCCTCGGTCTCAAACAGCTTGTTCCTAACCCTTGGGAGAACATCCGTGAGAAATATCCTGTAGGTTCAAAGCACTCTGCAGTTGTCCGCAACATCACCAACTTCGGTGTATTCGCAGAGCTTGAGGAAGGAATCGAAGGACTCGTTCACATCAGCGACCTCTCTTGGACCAAGATCAAACATCCATCAGAGCTCGTACAGCCAGGCGACAAGATTGAGGTTGTAATCCTTGACTTCGATGAGGAGAACCACAAGCTCAGCCTCGGCCACAAGCAGCTTCTCCCTAACCCTTGGGATGAGATTGAAAGCAAATACCCTGTAGGTTCAGTGGTTGAAGGCAAGATTGCAAGCATCACCGACAAGGCTACAGTTGTTCTCGAAGGCGATGTAGAGGCAGTTTGCTTCAACAAGGAGCTTGTCAAGGAAGACGGCACTATGCCAACTGTAGGCGAGACTCTTCCATTCAAGGTTGTTGAACTTCGCAGAAGCACCAAGAAGATTGTCCTCTCACACGCAAAGACTTATGTCTCAGAAGAGGCTAAGGCTGAGAAGGCAGCTGCTGTAGAGGCTGACAACACCAAGAAGGCAGTCAAGAAGATCAACTCCAACATTGAGAAGACCACTCTCGGAGATATCGACGCTCTTGCAGCCCTCAAGGAGAAACTTGAGAAAGGTGAGTAATCAATTCATCTGATGAATTTTACACTGAAAATATTGGGCACGGCTTCGGCCTTGCCCACTTCAGGAAGATTTCCAAGCGCCCAGGTACTCGATGTACGTGGGCGTTTGTTCTTGATAGACTGTGGTGAGGGCGCGCAGATACAGATGCGCAGGAAGGGGATCTCATTCCTGAAGATAGACAATGTCTGCATTTCTCATATACACGGCGACCATATTTTCGGACTCTTCGGCTTTCTGTCCACTCTCGGTATGCTCGGACGGACAACTGACCTCCATATCTATGCTCCTCGTTCGTTCGCTCCGATTCTTAAATTTTTCCTTTCCTATTTTGGAGAGGGTATGAAATACCATATCGAACATCATATCCTCGATATGAAGGCTCCTGAAGTGGTCTTCGAATCCAAGAATATGGAAATGTTGGCATTCCCATTGAACCACAGAATAGACACTTTCGGGTTTCTTTTCAGGGAAAAGATGCCGATGTACAATGTCCGAAAGGAGTGCATCTCCCGCTATGGGCTGTCGCTCGCGGAAATCGGCACTCTCAAACGAGGGGAGGACGTAGTCCGTGAAGACATAGTAATCCCTAATTCAGAAGCGGCGTATCTTCCGTTCAAACCGAGAAGTTATGCCTATTGCAGCGATACTGCTCCATTCCCGCTCCTTTCCGAATGGGTCAAAGGCGTTGACCTCCTATATCACGAAGCTACCTTTCCCGGAGAATTGAAGGATTTCGCCGAGGCTACCTGCCATTCCACAACTTTGCAGGCTGCCCGATGTGCCGCTGACGCCGGTGTAGGTAAACTCTTGGTAGGGCATTATTCTTCCAGATTTCCCGACGTATCATTTTTTCTTAACGAACTCAAATCGGTATTTCCGGACTCCTTTCTTGCAAAAGACGGGGATGTCATTGAAATTCCCTTGCAGCGACAATCATAAATTCATATATTAGCGGAGTTTTTGCGCTGATGTTATGAAATTGAATATTAGACTGCTTGTCATCATCCTTTTCCTGTCCTGCGTTTCAGTGGCAGCTGCTGCTCCTGAAATATGGGTCACTGTTTCCGGTGCTGCACGGAACCAGGATGATAGCGGTTATACGGCATATATCAACAAGTGGTCTTCCCTCGCAGTGAGCGAGATGCACCGGAGCGGCATTCCGGCAAGCATAACCCTTGCCCAGGGAATTGTGGAGTCCAATGCCGGGAAATCCACCCTTGCAGTGAAGGCAAACAATCATTTCGGTATAAAGTGTCACAACACGTGGACCGGGGCGAAGGTTTATCACGATGATGATTCCAAAGGGGAGTGCTTCAGGAAATATGCACGTGCTGAGGATTCTTTCAAAGACCATTCTGATTTTCTCCGTTATAGGGACAGGTACAAATTCCTTTTTGATCTTGAGCCTACAGATTACAAGGGTTGGGCTTATGGTCTCAAGAAAGCAGGTTATGCAACAGACCCGAATTATCCTGCGAAGATTATATCTGTGATTGAAAGATACGCTCTCGATCGTTTCGATTTGATGGACGGGAATGTCCCTGAATCACCTGCGGTGTTGGAACAGCCTGTGCTTGTGGAAGATGCCTCCGGTTTTCCGGAATTTACATTCTCCGTCTCACGCAAGATTTATTCGCAGAATAAGGTTCCATTCGTCTATGCGGAAGAAGGTGATACCTATTCTTCACTTGCAAAGCGCTACAATCTTTTTACCAGAGAATTGAAAAAATTCAACGATACTTCCGCCGATGCACCTCAGCCAGGGGAACCTGTCTATCTCCAGCCGAAGAAAAGCAAGGCTGCAAAGGGAGTTTACAAGCATATAGTGGATGAGGGGGAGACTCTCAGAAGCATAGCCCAAAGATATGGCGTGAAGATGTCCAAGTTGAAGAAAATGAATAAGTTGAATGATAGTGATGTCCTGAGGGACTCAGATGTGATAATATTGAGGAAGTGATGAAAAGGAAAAACAGGATTTGGACTGCGGTCATTATTGTCTTGGCGGTGTTCTTTTCCGCCGCTTGTGTTGTTGGTGCCCTTTATTGGCTGGATAACAAAGAACCTAATTTCAGAAGGGAATATGTATTGTATGTATATCCGGATATGACGGCTGATCAGGTTCTTGACTCAATAGTGTCAGGTGCCGGGACGATTAGACCAAGGAGTTTGCAAAGATGTGCTGCAAAAGAGAAACTCTCCGAAGAAATGAAACCGGGAAAATATGTTATAAAACCTTCGTTTACAAGCATATATACTGTGCGGATGCTGAATTTCGGATGGCAGACCCCTCAGAATCTCACTATTTCCGGCACAATCCGCTCCAAAGGCAGGCTTGCAAAGAAGATTGCCAACCAGATGATGGTGGATTCGGCTTCGGTAGCCCAGGCTCTTGCCGATTCATCTTTCCTTGCAGGCTATGGTTTTACAGTGGAAAATGTCTTTACGATGATCCTGCCAGATACATATCAGATGCTTTGGACTTCATCGGTCAAGGAAATTTTCGACAGACTCAAAAGGGAATATGACATATTCTGGACGGAGGAGAGATTGGAAAAGGCTAAGGCACAGAAGCTTGACAAGATGCAGGTGTCAGTGCTGGCATCCATCGTTAGCGGTGAAACCTTGAAGAATTTTGAATATCCCAAAATCGCCGCGGTATATCTGAACCGCTATCACAAGGGGATGAAACTTCAGGCGGATCCGACAGTTTGTTTCTGTTATGATTACAAATTGGATCGTGTTCTGAAGAAACATCTTGAGGTGGATTCACCTTACAATACTTATAAATATGTTGGCTTGCCTCCTGCACCAATCAATGTCCCTCCCAAAGCCTGCATTGAGGCGGTGCTGAATCC
>JBJEBO010000466.1:0-6647 GCA_051870155.1 Candidatus Cryptobacteroides sp. | reverse complement strand
AGTATGTCACCTCCTTTGTCTGAATTGCTTGAACTTCCGAGAAATACAACCTGGTCCTTCTCGTTATAGCCGGATACCATTGCGTTCGCATTGTAGAGGACGGCAGGCAGACCTCTGTCCTGACGGGCGTCCTTCCCCATAATGTTCGTTCCACCGGCAAGGGCGGCATTTCCAAACCATCCGTCCTTATATTCCTCCTTAAGCTCCACATCCATAACCTTTTCCTTGTCAGAATCGGTGCTTATGCCGGTGAATGCAGCCTGGTCTTTGTCCTTGTCTATCACCCGTATCTTATCAACGATTTTCGCCGGGAGATTCTTCACGGCAACAGAGGGATCATTGAAAAAGAAAGTCTTTCCCCCAACGGTTATCTTGTCCACTTTCTCGCCATTAACGGAGACATTTCCGTTGCCGTCCACACTCATTCCGGGCATTTTCTTGAGAAGGTCTTCAAGCATATCATTGGCTCCTATACGGAATGCCGCGGCATTGTATTCAAGGGTATCCTGCTTGACTGTCAGGGGATTGACTATTGCAGTGATAGTGGACGCGTCTATATATTCCGGATTTTCCTCCAAATCGATTGTCCCGAGGTCCATCTCGTGGCCATTCAGATCGTGGAGCTTTTTATAGGACTTATAGCCCATATTTTCAATGTTCACGTTATATTTGCCGGGAATAATATCCTTGATTCGGGCATAGCCTTTCTCGTCGGTGAAAGTGAAATTGGTAATCGTCGTATCTCCTTGACGGATAAGATATACCGTAGCAAAGCCGATTGGCTCTTTCGTCTTTGAGTCGCGCACTTTCATTTTAAGCAGAACATTGGTAGCCTTGTCAATTTGGTCCCAGTTCATATAAATCTGTGCTCTGGCAGTCAAAGCAAGAGTCAGAGCACAGATAATCGCAATGATATGTTTCATAGGCAAATAAATTTGGTGGGTGGGGACAAATAAGTCTCTAAATAACCATTATTTTATGCCGTATCGGCGGAGTATTTTAAGGACAGGTTTTTCTATCGAGCGTGCCCAGAGGGTATAGCCGTAGTCGCTTGGGTGTACGCCGTCAGCCGAAGTCTCGTGCAATTCGTCCGTGGCATTGGTCTGGACAAAATAGACATTCTTGTATTTTTTGCACGCCTCTTTCATAAGTTCCGCCGCGGTCTCCTGTTTTGCCCTTTCCTTGTTTTCGCTTGCAATGCTGAAATTTCGGCTCTCACGGTAGATGGTCTGCTGAAAAATTAGCGGAATGTCCGGATGTGCCTCCTGAATTTTCTCAATGAAAGGGAACAACCTTTCCCTGATCATCTTTGCGTCAGGATTTGAGAAAGCATCGAAAATCAAGGCATCGACATCAGCTGCGCAAAGCACATCGGCGAAATATGGCTGCATCTTGCAGTTGCCGCTGCATCCGAGGCTTAAAAGCTGGATTCCCGTGTGGCGTGTGAACTGTGCCGGATAGGTCATTCCGGCGCGGGTAACGCAGGCTCCGTGGGTGTAGCTCGATCCGAAAATGCCCACCCTGTGGCGGAATGGTGACTCCAGGGACTCAATTTCTGCACCGTGCTCCACTCCAATCAGGACAGAATGTACCTCACTATATACAGGCAGATAGAGCAGACATTCCTTGACGCTCTTGTCCATATCCTTTATTAGAACCTTGTTTTCAGGCACATCCGTGCCCTGTTTCGCAGCTCCGGATGCAGCCCAAAGCCATTCACCGTCTTTCTTGATATATAAGTCGAATCCCCTGTATGCCAATGGCATAGAGTTTACCGGGGAATATTCGAATCCATATTCTGCCATAACTGAAATCGTGCTGGAATTGGTCTTGAACAGAACAGCGATTCCGGACGAACATCTGACCTGGTTGTTCTCTCCTTTGGTGAATCCTTTGAATTTCACTGTGTCCACCCTGTGGTACGGGTTCGGAGTGTCATAGAACAGTTTTCCGATAAGGTTGAGATCTGACGCTTCTGTGAAATCATATTCCACATTTTTCGGCGTCTGCGCCAAAGCGCCGGCACAAATTGTAAAAAGTGCAATCAGTAAGAAAATCCGTTTCATTTTTCAATGGTTGAATATTAATCGCGCTAATTTACAAAATTCTTTTTATACCTTTGTGATGAATATGTAAAATTGATATCTTATATGAGTTTATACTCATACTACAGAATAAGCAAGCCGTCTGCCTCCAAAATAGCGGAGGAAGATGTGCAGAAAACATACAGGAAATTGAGGGGCAGGACATTCTGGGGCGTCACATCTGCCTACAGCCTTTATTATATGTGCAGGATGAGTATGGCGGTGATAAAACAGCCGCTCATCGATGGGGGAGTGTTCACTGCGGGAGAATTGGGAATCATCGGCGCTGCCCTTCTATTTGTCTATGCCATAGGTAAATTCATCAACGGATTCATAGCCGACTATTGCAATATCAGAAGGTTTATGGCGGTGGGACTTCTCATATCATCGGCAATCAACCTGCTGATGGGACTATTGGGAGTCATTTACAAAGTCGCCGCGATTCCGTCGATTGCCCTTCTCATCTCTTTCGTGCTTCTCTGGGGATTGAACGGCTGGGTACAGTCAATGGGTTCCCCTCCGGGAGTCATCAGCCTTTCGCGCTGGTTCCCACTGTCGAAGAGAGGCACGTATTATGGCCTTTTCAGTGCCACGCCATATCTTGGCGAATCCCTGTCCGTACTTATCACCGGAATGGCCGTAGGTACATTCGGTTGGCAATGCGGTTTCATTGTGGCATCCGCAGCGGGTTTCATTGGCACCGTAATCATCCTCATCTTTGTGTCGGATACGCCTGAGAGCAAAGGACTTCCGTCCATTCAGGAACTATCCGGGGAGAAACCTTCAAAGGTGGATACTATGAAAACCCGCCAACTTCAGAAATATGTCATAAAACATCCTGGAATATGGATAATAGCCATTTCGAGCGCCTTTATCTACATAACGAAATATGCCCTTGCGGGCTGGGGAGTTCTCTTTCTTCAGAAAGCAAAGGAATTTTCATTGGAGGATGCCACTCAAATTATTGCCTTCTCTGCTGTTTTCGGTGTTCTTGGAACCGTCCTTGCCGGCTGGCTTTCGGACAAGGTGTTCAATGGTGACAGGATAAAACCGGCTCTCATTTCGGGGCTGCTCAGTTTTGTCGCCCTTGCCTTTTTCCTTCTGACGGACGGCAGTTATATGCTGAATATAGTTTATGTCGCGGTTTACAGCCTTGCAATCGGTGTGCTTTATTGCATAGTGGCGGGGCTTATGGCAGTTGATATTGTGCCACGCAAGGCAACAGGTGCCGCACTTGGAATAGTGGGCATCTCCAGCTATGTAGCTGCGGGTATTCAGGATTTGGCAAGCGGCTGGCTTATACAGGGTTATGATTATGATTTTGTCCCGGTATCGGTGTTCTGGCTCGTAGCCGCCCTCATTGCCTTCCTCCTTCCGGTGATTTTCTGGAAAAAGATGAAACGGGGAGCGGAAGAAGATTTTATTTCTTCATTATGACATTGAGCCCGTCCCTGAGAGGCAGAATCACGGATTCTACCCTCGAATCTGCAGCGACCATATCGTTGAATCTCGCAATTCCGAGAGTCTGTTTGTCCTGAGGCATAGGGTCTTCATAGACTTTACCGTCCCACAACACATTGTCGGCAAGTATGAATCCTCCGCTGCGAACCATATCGAACACTAAATCATAATATTCGCAATATTCCCTTTTATTGGCATCGATATAGACAAGGTCGTATGGGGCTTCCCCCGTCTCTTTCAAAGACTTCAAGGTTTCTTTGGCATCTCCGATATGCAAGGTCACCTTGTTTTCCACACCGGCCCTTGAGAATCCTTCGAGAATCACATCCTCCAACTCATCATTCACCTCAAGCGTGTCCAGATGTCCCCCGTCTTTGAGTCCGGAGGCGAGGCAGACAGCAGAATAACCGGTGAAAGTACCGAGTTCGAGCACTTTCGAGGCGTTTAGCATCTTCACAGCCAAGGTAAGGAAGCGCCCCTGCACGGCTCCGGAAAGCATTCTTGCGTGGTTTGTTCTGAGAAATGTCTGCTTCCTGATCCATTGGAGGGCCGGGGTCTCCGTCGTCGAATGTTTTAGGATATAATCTGTTTGCGAGTCCATATTTACATTGCGGATTTACATAAATACCAATTTTGAAATGCGGTCTTTGGCAAAGATCGCTCTTGCAGCATACATAAGTTCCTCAGCCGTGATTCCCTCAAGCTTTTCCCGTACAAGATCGGACGGAGTTACTCTGCCGTAGGCGAGCAGTGATTTTCCCATTGATAGACATTGTGTTTCTCCATTGTCAGAACTAATGGCAAGCTGCCCGAGCAATTGTTTCTTGGCAGCCTTAAGTTTGGTCGCGGACATAGGCTCTGCCTGGAGTTTTGCAATTTCCTTGTCTATGGATTTCAGGCATTTGTCCAGATTCTCCTTGTCGCAACCGAGGCAGATGGCCACGATTCCGGTGTCGGCATATTGGGTATATGAACATTCCACTCCATAAACCCATCCGTTCTTCTCCCGAAGGATGGAATTGAGGATGGAGTTTGTTGCCGGTCCTCCGAGGATGTTGCAGAGAAGCACGGTGGCGAGTCTTTGTCTTTCCTCATAAAGTGAAGGAGCCATACCCCCTATTACACAGTTGACCTGGTGGTTCCTCTTATTGACCGTCTTGTCAAAAGGCTGCCATTCGACTCCATCAGTCCTGACAATATCTCTCCTATAGCCTTCTGTTCCTTCCTTATTCTCTTTATTCTCAGAATCTTCCGCGCTTCCTGATTGAATCCTCTCTGTCTCGCTTCCCTCAATCCTGATTGCCGTCCCGTTACCGAAAAATTTCTCTGACAAGGCAAGAACCTTCTTCTCAAGACTCTTCTCATCGATTCCGGCTACAACCGTCAAGGCCATCCTTTCCGGAGTGAACTTTTCCTTTACGAATTTCAACAGTTCTTCGGTAGTTATCTTTCTGACAGAATTCGCTGTACCCAAAATTGGACCGGACAAGGGATGCCCTTCGAAGAGCAATTCCTCGAACCTGTCATATACGTCTTCCGCCGGGCTGTCCTTATAAGAATTGATTTCATCAATCACCACTCCCTTCTCCGTGGCAATCTCATTTTGAGGAAATGTTGGCGACGTGGCAAGTTCAAGCAACAGGGAAGCCGCCTTACCCAAGTCTTCCTTCAATACCGTCGCGTGAAGGACAATTTCCTCCTTTGTGGTGTAGGCATTCAGCTCTCCGCCCAATCTGTCCAGGTAACTGTTTATGGTAGAGGCATTTTTCTTTTTCGTTCCTTTGAACATCGTGTGCTCTGCGAAATGAGCTATGCCACTATGGTATCCAGCCTCATCCCTCGTGCCGCATTTTATGCTCAATGCGCAATATCCGACAGCGCTTCCGCTTTTTTTAACTGCATAACTCAGCCCGCATCCGGTCTTCCCACAAATCATATCTACCTGCTTATTTTGTCATTTGGAATTTTTTTATGTCTTCAGGGAGAAAGCCTCGTCCGTCCTTCTTGCTCATCCTGTGCTTCTTGTAATAATAGATTTGATGTGTCTCGCAGTCTATCAGCATCTTGTAGCAGTAGAATCCTTCTGTCTCATCTTCGGGTGCCACGATGTAGCCCACCAAAGTGTCAGGAGTCCTATTGCTAATGAGCTCATCCACAGTCTGTTCATCGGCGATTTGCACTTTCCCTTTCTTTTCGGACACTGCGTTTTCTGCACCTTCGGCAAGGTCTGTGTCAGCAAGGACGATTGTTTTCGATTTGCTTGAAGACAGCCTTGTGTTGTTGGTTGCGAGACCGCCGTATGCGTCATAATCCTTTTCCATCGAAGCCAGCACCTGGTCTTGCATCACATCAAGCAGGGCAGGAAGGAAGGTGAGCTCCCGTCCCGAAGGAAAATCCGCAGCCCGGAACGGCATTCCCACCACCTCAAGCATATTTGCAATGCCTTTGTTTGCCTCCGGACCGCCTTTCAGCACTGACAGCATCTCTATCCCGGGACAAGCTTCTTTCCTCGACTGGTTTTTCAACAGGATGAGGAAATAATAATCCTGCTCGCCTTTCAACTTGTTGAATTCATTCAAAGAGCAGAACTCATAAGGAGAAATCCTCCAGTTGTTCTTGATTTCTTCCTTGAATGACGTGTCAAAAAGAGGATTCCCGGTAAGAACAACTTTCGTGGTCTTTTCCGTGAAATCTTCAAATTTCATTTTTCTTGTAATAATCTGCGCCTGTGCCGATGCCAAAATCGGGAGGATGGCGCAAAAGACAATCGTAAAAATCCTTTTCTTCATACCGTCCATTTTTATGGGAATCCACTTGAGAAGGATTCCTGAGCCTGCAAAGATAACTCAAAAATCGTACTTGAAGGCAGCCTGGGATGAATAAAAAAAACAAAAACCGACAATATGTCCGAAAAAATCCATAAATTTGTAGATTCTGACAATTATTCGCAATCGGATTATGACACAGTATATCGTATCAGCGAGGAAATACAGGCCGGACACTTTCGAGAGCCTGATAGGTCAGGACAATATAGCCCAGACCTTGAAAAACTCCATTGTGCGCGGTCAGCTTGCGCACGCCTATCTCTTCTGCGGACCGAGG
>JBJEBO010000465.1:0-6654 GCA_051870155.1 Candidatus Cryptobacteroides sp. | reverse complement strand
AACCGGTGAAGGTAACGACCGTCCTGTTGGTGGCTTCACCCGGGTCCACATTCAAAATACTGACGCCTCCGGCTTTCCTGATGGCATCGACTATTGCATTTATTGACTCAACATTGCGCCCTTCGCTGAAATTGGGCACACATTCTATTATCTGTTGCATTATCTTTGGTTTTGTGTGTTGTCGAAATGAACGTGCCTTAACAAGTCAAGGCAGTCTGTCCCAAAAGGTAACCGACCGCCTTGACAAAGTATGTTCTTACCGTATCAATATCTGTTGAGCGGCATTCCATTGGTCTTCATTCTGACCTGTTTCCTGACATTGGCGAGGACTTCCTCATATTCCTCTCTGCCTTCTTCTGTCTTTCCTGCAATCAGGTCAAGATGCTTGGAGGCGTTGTCAAGAACGATGTCGATGAGCCCAACGATGCTCTCCATATCTTTTTCTACAAATCCGCGTGAAGTAATCGCCGGTGTTCCGACCCTTATTCCTGAAGTCTGGAACGGAGAACGGGAATCAAACGGAACCATATTCTTGTTCACTGTGATGTCTGCCTTGACGAGTTCCTTCTCTGCTACCTTACCTGTAAGGTCAGGGAACTTGGTGCGGAGGTCAATGAGGCAGAGATGGTTGTCCGTACCTCCAGACACCACTTTGTAGCCCCTTGATGAGAATGCCTCAGCCATTGCAGCCGCATTGGCAACGACCTGTTTCTGATATTCCTTGAACTCTGGCTGGAGAGCCTCATAGAATGCCACAGCCTTGGCTGCGATACAGTGCTCAAGAGGACCTCCCTGAACTCCAGGGAAAACGCTTGAATTGAGAATCTGGGACATCTTCTTCATCACTCCCTTAGGAGTTTTGAGACCCCAAGGATTGTCGAAGTCCTTTCCCATAAGAATTACTCCTCCACGAGGTCCCCTGAGGGTCTTGTGGGTGGTTGAGGTTACGATGTGTGCGTATTTCACAGGGTTGCTAAGAAGTCCTGCAGCGATGAGTCCTGCCGTGTGGGCCATATCCACCATAAAGATGGCACCAACCTTGTCTGCGATTTCACGCATTCTCGCATAGTCCCATTCGCGTGAATATGCCGATGCACCTCCGATGATGAGCTTCGGCTTGGTCTCGAGGGCTGTCTGCTCCATTTTATCATAATCCACAAGACCGGTCACTTCATTCAGTCCGTAAGATACCGCATTATAAAGGATACCGGACATATTGACTGGTGAACCGTGGGTGAGGTGTCCTCCCTGAGAGAGGTCCAGTCCCATAAATGTGTCACCCGGTTTCAGACAGGCCATCAGAACTGCCATATTGGCCTGCGCACCTGAGTGTGGCTGAACATTGGCATACTCGGCTTCATAAAGCTGGCATAGTCTGTCGATGGCGAGCTGCTCAATCTGGTCCACTACTTCACAACCGCCGTAATAGCGTTTGCCCGGATAACCTTCAGCATATTTATTGGTGCAGATGGAGCCAAGGGCGGCAAGCACCTGATTGCTCACATAGTTTTCCGAAGCAATCAGTTCAATTCCCGATGATTGCCTTTCTTCTTCCCTTTTTATAAGATTGAAGATTTGAAGATCTTGTTTCATATAAAGACTTTTAAATTTATGCTCACAAAATTATGCTTTTTTTTCGATTATTCGTCAAACTGTTGATAACTTTCATCCGAACCTTCTTTTCCGGTGAGTGCGGCGAGTTTGAAATGCCATAGAATCACCCCGGCGGACACGGATACGTTCAGCGAATGTTTTGTCCCGAATTGGGGGATTTCGAGAGCTAAATCCGATGCATCCACAACCTCCTGCGAGACTCCGTCAACCTCGTTCCCGAACACAATCGCATATTTTTTCCCGTGCTGTGGGATGAACTTTTCAAGGGACACCGAACCTGCAGTCTGCTCCGCGCTGACGATAGTGTAACCTTCTTCTCGCAGTTTTTTTATGGCTTCGAGGGTGTCGGGGGTGTATTCCCAATCCACGCTATATTCCGCTCCGAGGGCGGATTTGTGGATTTCTGCTGAAGGGGGAGTGGCGCAGATGCCGCAGAGCCAGATCTTGTCTGCCTTGAATGAGTCGCAGGTGCGGAATGCGGATCCTACGTTGTGGGCACTTCTAATGTTGTCCAGGACTACGGCTATGCCAGATTCAGGCAGGGTCTTGTATTCCTCTGCACTTACCCTTCCGAGCTCTATGTTGAGAAGTTTGCGATTATGCATCATTCATTTCTTGTGGACGGCAAATATACTCTTCTTTTGTTCAAAAAACAATATGACAATCGTGACAAAATGTCAGTTCTCGCCATTTGGCATTTCTTTTGTCTATTCTTTCGGCGTCTTTTGAAGAAAATTGAAACTTCAAGACAGGATTTGATTTAATGTTTATAAATAATAAGATTATGATAAGACCATTGGCAGACAGAGTATTGGTGGAGCCTAAAGAGGCTGAAACCAAAACAGCGGCAGGACTTTATATTCCTGACACGGCAAAGGAAAAACCACAGCAGGGCAAGATTCTCGCAACAGGTCCCGGAAAGAAGGATGAACCTATGGAGGTGAAGGAAGGAGATGTGGTTCTCTATGGAAAATATGCCGGAACGGAGGTAACCGTTGACGGAAAGAATTATCTGATAATGAAGCAGTCAGACATTCTCGCTGTTCTTTAATGTCCTTTAATCGGGATTCATTGTCAAGGAAAAGAAAATCAGAATCATTTAAATCGGTTTATTATGGCAAAAGATATAAAATTCAATATGGAAGCCCGCGCCAAAATGAAGGAAGGCGCAGATGCACTTGCTGATGCAGTGAAGGTAACCCTTGGACCTAAAGGTCGCAATGTGGTGATTGATAAGAAATTCGGTGCTCCTCAGGTAACCAAGGACGGTGTTACCGTAGCAAAAGAGGTTGAGCTTGAGGACAGATTCGCCAATATGGGCGCACAGATGGTCAAGGAAGTCGCTTCCAAGACTAACGATCAGGCTGGAGATGGTACTACCACAGCAACAGTTCTTGCTCAGGCAATCATCAACGTAGGTTTGAAGAATGTTACCGCAGGTGCCAATCCTATGGACCTCAAGAGGGGAATCGACAAGGCTGTGAATGCCGTTGTTGAGAGCCTTAAGGCACAGAGCCAGGAAGTTGGCGAGGATTATTCCAAGATTGAGCAGGTTGGTACTATTTCAGCCAACAATGACAATTATATCGGAAAACTCATCGCAGATGCGATGTCAAAGGTAAAGAAGGACGGAGTGATTACCGTCGAGGAAGCAAAGGGTACCGAGACCGAGGTGAAGGTCGTTGAGGGAATGCAGTTTGACAGAGGATATATTTCTCCATATTTTATGACCAACGGTGATAAAATGGAGGCAGTCCTTGAAGATCCTCGCATCCTCATCACTGACAAGAAGATTTCCACTATGAAGGATCTTCTTCCTATCCTTGAGCCTATCGCAAGGGAAGGCAGGTCACTCGTTATTATTGCAGAAGATGTTGATGGAGAAGCTCTTACAACTCTCGTGGTTAACAAACTCCGTGGCACACTGAAGATTGCTGCCGTTAAGGCTCCGGGATTTGGTGACCGTCGTAAAGAAATGCTTCAGGATATCGCTACCCTTACAGGTGGTATCGTAGTGTCAGAGGAAAGGGGATTCACCCTTGAGAACACTACTCCTGATATGCTTGGTCGTGCAGAGAAGGTTGTCATTTCAAAGGACAACACTACTATCGTGAACGGATGTGGAAGCAAGGAGGACATCGCAGAAAGGGCTGACCTCATCAGGAAGCAGATTTCCACTACTACTTCCGACTATGACAGGGAGAAACTCCAGGAGCGTCTTGGCAAGCTTGCCGGCGGCGTTGCTGTTCTCTATGTCGGTGCAGCAACCGAGGTTGAGATGAAAGAGAAGAAAGACAGGGTGGAGGATGCTCTCAGCGCAACCCGTGCTGCTGTCGAGGAAGGTATCGTGCCGGGCGGCGGAGTAGCATATATCCGTGCAGCCGAGGCAATCAGAGACCTCAAGGGAGACAATGAGGATGAAACTACAGGTATCCACATCGTGGCACGTGCAATTGAGGAACCTCTCCGTCAGATTGCTGCGAATGCAGGAGTTGAGGGAAGCGTAATTATCCAAAAGATCCGCGAGTCAAAAGGCGATTTCGGATACAATGCCCGTACAGAGGAATTTGTCAATATGTTTGAGGCCGGAGTCATTGACCCTACCAAGGTGGCTCGTGTGGCTCTTGAGAATACAGCTTCAGTGGCTGGAATGTTCCTTACTACGGAATGTGCCATCGCTGACATCCCTGAGAAAGAGGCTGCCCCTGCAATGCCTGCAGGCGGAATGGGAGGAATGATGTAATCCGTTATCGGATTGATTACAATAAGTTGGCTGGAGAGTTCGCTTTCCAGCCATTTTTTTTATTTGTATGAATATCAAATTTGCAGACCTCGCTAATATTTGCTATTTTCGCGCGTTTTAATAACGTAGTTAACGACTTGCAGATTTGATGAAAAAACGTGTGGTTATAACCGGATTGGGCATATACTCGTGTATAGGCAGAACTTTGGACGAGGTGTCCGATTCTTTGCGTAATGGAAGGTCCGGAATCGGAGTGGAAGAAATAAGGAAGGAGTTCGGATACAGGTCTCCTCTTACCGGAATCGTGCCGATTCCCCAATTGAAACGGCAGATGGACCGCAGGCAGAGGGTATGTCTCGCCGAGCAGGGTCTTTTTGCATACGTCTCTACCAAGGATGCACTTGCCGATGCTGGGATTGATGAAGCATATCTTGCTGAAAATGAGGTGGGTATATTGTTCGGAAACGATTCCTGTGCCAAGGAGGTAATCGAAGGATATGAGACCATAAAGAAGATGAAGGACACGGCTATGGTCGGATCAAGTTCCATTTTCCGGTCTATGAATTCCACCGTATCGATGAATCTTGCCACAATCTTCAAACTTCGCGGAATGAACATCACTGTGAGTGCTGCTTGCGCAAGCGGTTCACATTCAATAGGTTTAGCTACCATACTGATTCGTGACGGATTACAGGATATGATAATCTGCGGAGGTGCCCAGGAGGTGAACCATTATAGTATGGGAAGTTTTGACGGGATAAGTGCATTTTCGGTCAGAACTGACGAGCCGACAAAGGCTTCCAGACCTTTTGATGCTTCAAGGGACGGTCTTGTTCCAAGTGGAGGTTCTGCCACTTTGATATTGGAAGAATATGAGCACGCCGTAAAAAGAGGGGCGAAGATTTATGCCGAGGTGGTTGGTTATGGTTTCTCTTCCAATGGAGGCAACATATCCCAGCCAAGCGACATAGGGTCTGCAATAGCGATGGAGCGTGCCTTGGAGGATGCTGGAATGGTTTCTGAGGATATTCAATATATTAACGCACACGCAACATCCACACTCCAGGGAGATGCGATGGAGGCTCTTGCCATCAAGAAAGTTTTCGGTCTCAATGGTGTTCCTGTAAGTTCCACTAAATCAATGACTGGGCACGAGTGCTGGATGTCTGGAGCGAGTGAAATCATATATACCATTCTTATGATGCAGGGGGGATTCATAGCCCCGAACATCAATTTTGAACAGCCTGACCAGTACTCGGAAGGCTTGAATATCGTGAACCATACTTTGGAATGCAAACTTGATGTTTGTCTTTCGAATTCATTCGGATTCGGAGGTACCAACAGCGCATTGATAATAAAAACACTATAACTCTATGACAAAGGAAGAAATAAGAAAAACAGTCAACAATTTTATTGTTGAGGAACTTGAAGTGGATCCGGAGCTTCTTCGTGACGACGCTTTGCTAAAGGATGACATAGGTATTGACAGTTTGGATTTTGTTGATATTGTAGTACTTGTGGAAGAAAATTTCGGCTTCAAGATAAAGGCTGAGGAAATGACCAAGGTGAAGACTTTGGCGCAGTTCTATGACTATATCGAGGCAAATGTCAACAAGTAGAAGACGGGAGTGGAGCGGCAGAACTCAAGGCGGCAATTGGGGACAGAAGTTTCTGATTGCGCTTTTGGGGAAGATGTCCATCGGAGGAATGTATCTTCTTTTGGATTTGGTTCTGCCTTTCTATATCCCGTTCAACCGCCGTGCCTTCAGGGCGACTGAAGATTATTTCAGAAAAAGACTTGGTTATTCTTCGGGAGAGTCTTTCCGGAAAGCATATTCCACCCATCGAAAGTTCGGACAGATGATGTTCGACAGGTTCAGGTTATATACCAAGGGTGATTCCGAATATCACATCGAGGCGGATGGAACAGATGGAATAAGGGAGAGAATGGATGGAGGAGAAGGCTTTGTCATTGCCGGTTCCCACGTTGGTAGTATGGAGATGGCTGGTTATATGCTCGGTCTGAAGGACAAGCCAATCAATGCAGTTGTTTATGGAGGAGAAACGGCATCGCTTCAGCAGCACCGTGCCGCAATAATGAGGGAGCACGGTGTGAGATTGGTTCCGGTAACTGACGATTTGTCACATATTTTTATAATAAAGAATGCTCTTGACAAAGGTGAAATCGTGTCGATGGCTAGCGACCGTATGCTGGGATCCGACAAATATGTCGAATGTCAATTCCTCGGTGCTCCGGCAAGATTCCCGATTGGTGCATTCATTCTTGCGGCCCAGAC
>JBJEBO010000464.1:0-6655 GCA_051870155.1 Candidatus Cryptobacteroides sp. | reverse complement strand
TTATTCAAGTAACGGTGCCAAGTACAGCCCTTGTGAAATTCATCTGCACCCCGGAATGCCCTCTCAGGTGTGTAGAATGAGGACGTGGGTGCCCGGTGCGTTCAAATTGCCTTCACCGGGGCCGCTCTTTCCGAAAAATATGCCTCTGAAGCCCATAGAACAAGGGTAGGCGTTCCAGATGAATTTCACTAAGAGCTGATAGATGAATAGAGCAAGATAGCCAAGTCCTGTCCCTCCAAGGGAATAGACATCTCAATGATATCAATAATCACCCAATTGCCCGAAGAGAAAATTCTGATGTTGAAGTCGATAATGGAGGGTTTAGTCCCTCCAAATGCAATATTACATTCTATATGCCACAAAAATAGCCGCTCGAAAGCGGCTTATGACAGAGATAAAATGCACTGAACCGGAGAGCAGAATCTATTCGTCCCAAAACAAGGACTCGGAATTCCATGCTTCAGCATCAGCTGATGCACCACTTTGACATAGAATACCGTCTGTACAGAGTTCTATAACCAGAATTTCCGGTTTCTGATAAATGTTTATATCCATTTTATTGTCCATTTCGATTAATCGAAAATTATTCCGTTCTGTATTTGACAAAAGTACCTTTTACATATGACTTTTCCAAATTTTTATTTAGGAAGTCGTCTCATTTATCGTCTTAACGCCTTCTGTGATTCGGAAATAAATCCGGACATTCTGTATGTATCAGTGAAAAAAAGCTTATATTTGGGAAATGAACTGCAAACACAAAAAAAGCGAGCCGAAGCCCGCTTCAAATGTTTCCACAACGGAATAATCCTTATTGTGATTTGCTCATTTATTGTCCTACAAAGGTAGGGAAAATAACACTATAACCAAATTTTTATGAAAAAAGTTTTAGGCCTTGATCTTGGAACCACCAGTATAGGATGGGCATTGGTGAATCAGGCAGATAGCCCGGAAGAGAAATCGTCAATAATAAGGGCAGGTGTGAGAGTGAACCCACTGTCCGTAGAGGAGAAGGATTCGTTTGAAAAAGGAAAGGCCATCACCACAAATGCTGACAGAACGCTAAAAAGAAGTGCACGCCGCAATCTACAAAGATATAAATTAAGAAGGGATGCATTAATCTCGCTCCTGAAGTCATGGAAATGGATTTCGGATGAATCTCTTCTTAGCGAAAATGGCAACGGGGCCACATTTGAAACATACAGGCTCAGGGCGGCCGCCGTATCTGAAGAAATTACGTTGGAGCAATTGGCAAGAGTACTGCTGATGATAAATAAAAAGCGCGGTTACAAAAGCAGCCGTAAAGCAGACTCTGGAGAAGAAGGACAATTGATAGATGGAATGGCAGTTGCCAAACAGATGTATGATCAGGGGCTTACACCTGGACAAGTTATGTTTGATCTGCTGAACAAGGGAAAGAAATTCACCCCGGATTTTTATCGTTCCGATCTTCAAGTCGAGATGGATCGTATATGGGACTTGCAGTGTCAATACTACCCTGAAATCTTCACTGAATCTTTGCGGGAACAGCTTAGGGGCAAAGGGAGAAATGATGTCAGCAAGATATTGACAAAACAGGGCGTCAATATTGCCGAGAACAAGGGAGCAGCCAGGAAGTATAATGCACTGAATTGGCGGGTAAAGGCATTGTATGAGCAACTGCCGGTTGAACAGGTTGCCTATGTATTGTCAGATATTGCAGGAGCTATTGCTTCATCCAGCGGATATCTCGGTTCAATAAGCGACAGAAGCAAGGAATTGTTTTTCAATAAACAAACTGTTGGACAGTATTTGTATAAACACATTTGTGAAGACAGCCATTTCTCAGTCCGCAACAAAGTATTCTACCGTCAGGACTACCTTGACGAATTCAATGCTATCTGGGAATCACAGAAACGCTTCCATCCAGAGCTTACAGAGGAATTGAAGAAAGAAATCCGCGATGTTGTCATATTCTATCAAAGAAGGCTTAAATCGCAGAAAGGACTGATTTCCTTCTGTGAATTCGAATCAAAGGAAGTGGAGGTTGAAATCGAAGGGAAACTAAAGAAGAAAACCAGAGGGTGCCGTGTCGCGCCGCGTTCATCACTGATTTTTCAGGAGTTCAAGATCTGGCAGATTCTCAATAATATTATTATTACCTCACGGACAGAATCTTCCAGACCTCTTAGTCTGGAAGAAAAAGAACTTCTTGCCCAAAGATTGGGAGTTTTGGAGAAAATGAAATCGTCCGATGCCTTGAAGCTGATTGGCATCAAGTCCAAATCAAGCCGGATGAATTTTGAAACTCTGGAAGGAAATGTAACAGCGTCAAGAATATATTCAAAATTCCTCGATATAATAAATATCCTTGATGACCGGGATGTCAAGATTGAGAATGATGCGGCCTTGGATATCCTGAAAGAAGCATTTGAACGAAACGGATTCAACACTGATTTGCTGACATTTGACACCTCCTTGCCAAAAGAAGAATATGAAAAGCAGGCCCTGTTCAAATTGTGGCATCTCCTGTACTCTTTCGAAGGAGACAATTCAACGACAGGAAATACAAAATTGATAGAGAAGATATCTGCATTATGTTCAATGCCGGAGGAATACGCTTCAATGATAGCAGCAATCAAATTCCAGGATGACTATGCATCATTAAGCCATAAGGCTATAAGAAAAATACTTCCTCATCTAAAGAAGGGGCTTTGCTACAGTGATGCTTGTGCAGAGGCGGGCTACAATCATTCGCACTCGGCAACAGCTCAAGACAGGCAATCAAGAGATTATTTGGACAAGCTTGAGATTCTCCCTAAAAACAGTCTGAGGAATCCGGTTGTGGAGAAGATTCTGAATCAGATGATTAATGTTGTAAATACCGTTGCGGAGACTTACGGTAAACCGGATGAGATTCACATTGAACTGGCGAGAGAACTTAAACAAAATGCAAAACAGCGAGCTGCAGTCGTTACAAGAATCAGCGACGCCGAGAAAGACAACGAGAGAATAAGAAAGATACTTGAGTCCGAACTGAATATTTCGACTGTCAGCAAAAACGACATTCTCAGATATAAACTTTGGGAAGAGCTTGAAGGAAACGGATACAAAACCCTATATTCAAACAGATATATACCAAAAGAGAATATTTTCTCCGGAGAGATTGATATAGAGCATATTATACCCCAAGCTGTCCTGTTTGACGACTCCTTTGCAAACAAAACTCTTGAATACAGGGATATCAACCTCCAGAAAGGCAAAATGACAGCCTATGACTATGTTCTCAATACATTTGGAGAAAATGAATTGGAGGAATATCGAAAAAGGGTGGTGAACCTTGAAACATATAGGAATAAACCGATAAGTAGGGCAAAGGCCGTCAAACTTCTGACTCCGGGGGACAAGATTCCTGAAGATTTCGTAAACCGAGATCTGACTTGCTCTCAATACATAGCCAAAAAGTCAAAAGAAATACTTGAAGAGTATGTGCAGACTGTCGTACCGACTTCAGGTGCAATCACGGCCCGTCTGAGGGAGGATTGGCAGTTGGTTGATGTGATGAAAGAACTTAATTGGGAAAAGTACGATAAGGCTGGACTCACATTTTCTTTTGAGAGGAACGACAGAACCATAAGGAAGATTAAGGATTGGACGAAACGAAATGACCATCGTCATCACGCGATGGATGCCATTACAATTGCATTCACGACGCCGGCGCATATTCAGTATCTCAATAATCTAAATGCAATAAGTAACAAGGAATCAAGCATTTATGGAATAGAAGCCAAATACACTGAACTTGTAGGCAGTCACCGTATCTTCCGTGCACCGATTCAGCCTGTTTCCGCGATGCGTTCTGAGGTCAAGCGGGAACTCGAATCCATTCTTGTGTCAATCAAGTCGAAAAACAAGGTTGCTACGAGAAATATAAATAAAACAAAGACGAAAAATGGCTCAAACAGCAAGATTTGCCTTACTCCAAGGGGTATGTTACATAAAGAAACCATCTATGGTAAAAGGCGGTCTTACGAAACTTATGAAGTTGCAATTGGTGCGAAAATGACTTATCAGCAGGCACTTTGCATTGCAAAAGAGAATGAAAGGAGCCTTGTTCTTGCTCGTCTTGCTGAATTTGGAAACGATCCGAAGAAAGCTTTCTCCGGAAAGAATTCTCTTGAAAAGAATCCTATTTGGATGGATGCCGGAAAAACTGTTGCACTGCCGATTAAGGTAAAGTGTGTCAGGTTGAAAGATTATTACTCAATCCGCAAGTCTGTGGATAGCAGTCTGAATGTTGAGAAAGTTGTTGATGGAAAAATCCGGAATTTGCTTCAGGAACGCCTCGAAGAGTACGGAGGTTCTGCAAAAGATGCATTTGCAAACCTTGAGAAAGACCCAATCTGGTTCAATCGTGAAAAAGGCATTATGCTGAAGAAAGTGACCATTGCAGAAAACTTCGAGGAACTGACTCCATTGCATGATAAGCGGGATCATAACGGCAAACTGATTGTCGAGCAGGACGGAAAGTCCATACCATCAGATTATGTCAACTTGAGAAACAATCACCATGTGGCTATATATTTGGATGAAGATGGTAATTATCAGGAAGTTGTCGTATCGCTGCTTGAAGCTGTCGATCGGATAATCAACGGATATCCTGTTGTTGACACGACATATAAGAAATCCGAAGGTTGGGAATTTCTCTTCTCAATGAAAATCAATGAGATGTTTGTTTTTCCGAACGAGGAGACCGGATTCAATCCTGCGGATATTGATTTGATGGATAAGGACAATTATGCTTTGATCAGTCCTAATTTGTACAGGGTTCAAAAACTCAGTTCTATGTACTATGTTTTCAGACATCATCTGGAAACATCTGTTGAAGACAGCAAGGCTCTGTATGGGAAAACATGGAAAAGAGTAACTTCTCTAAAAAATCTGAAAGAAGTTGTCAAAGTTAGAATCAACCACATTGGAGAGATTGTCGCTATAGGAGAATATTAATCTCAATCAACATATTTGATTGTCATAAATATTAAGCTTATGGTAAAACGTACTCTTTATTTTGGCAATCCGGCATACCTTTCTTTGAAACTGGGACAGCTAGTCATCACTCTCCCTGTTTCAAAGGAAGGTATTGCTGATTCCGCAAAGGCGGTGCCTACGAAAACGATTCCAATTGAAGACATTGGTGTGGTTGTGCTTGACAACAAGCAAATTACGATTACGTCAGGAGTTTTGGAAGCACTTCTGGAAAACAACGTTGCAGTCATCACCTGTGACAACAAGGGATTGCCGGTGGGTCTTCTTCTGCCCCTATGCGGCAACACATTGCAAAATGAACGTTTCCGATGCCAGATTGATGCATCCCTTCCGCTGAGAAAGCAACTATGGCAACAGACAATTGAAGCTAAAGTGCGTAATCAGGCAGCGGTTCTGAAGTATGTTTATGGAGAAGATGCCAAGAATATGCTGAAATGGTCCACTATTGTCAAAAGTGGGGATTCAGATAATATCGAAGCCAGGGCTGCTGCTTTCTATTGGAAAAATGTGTTCTCCAATCAGCCGGAATTCATCCGGGACCAGTTTGGAGAGTATCCGAACAATTTGCTGAATTATGGCTATGCTATCCTGCGTGCGATGGTTGCACGTGCATTAGTATGTGTCGGGTTGCTGCCGACTTTGGGAATTCACCATCACAACCGATATAATGCCTATTGTCTTGCCGATGACATTATGGAGCCGTACAGACCTTATGTTGACAGGTTTGTACTTGAAATGATGGAGTCGATGGAGCCGGAAAATGATTTGAGAAAAGAGACCAAGGCAAAATTGCTCGGGATTCCTGTTATTGATGTTACAATCAATGGTGTACGAAGTCCGCTTATGGTTGCAGTGATGACTACTGCAAATTCGTTATGCAAGTGCTTCAGGAATGAGTGCCGGAAAATCATTTATCCTGATATGTGATGGATAGCAGGTATAGTGAATACAGGGTTATGTGGGTTCTTGTATTATTCGATCTTCCTACTGAGACCAGGAAGGATCGCAAGGAGGCCGCGGCGTTCAGGAAACATCTGATTGAAGATGGGTTCTCTATGTTCCAATTCTCCATCTATATCAGGCATTGCCCAAGTTTTGAAAATGCTGAAGTGCACATCAAGAGGGTAAAGCGTATCCTGCCAGACAAAGGTAAGGTGGGAATATTATGCATAACAGATAAACAGTTCGGAAAAATGGAGCTGTTCCTTGGAAGCGAAATTGCAGATCTTCCCCCAGTTGAACAGCAATTGGAACTGTTTTGAATTTCAAAACTGAATAATACACAATAAAATCCCGGACTTAAATGCCGGGATTTCATTTTCTAATGACAACATCCAAAAGTTTGATTTTCAATAAATTGCTCATAATCTGTTGTTGTCTGTGAGCAAAGTTACAATAAACGAAAGCAAATCACAACTCTTGTTCTGCAATTTCAAAAATCCTACGGGTTGTTGTCTGTGAGCAAAGTTACAATAAACGAAAGCAAATCACAACACAACGTGGTGAAACTTGGTAACAACTTCGTTGTTGTCTGTGAGCAAAGTTACAATAAACGAAAGCAAATCACAACCACCGACTGTCGTACCCGTCCTTATGCTATGTTGTTGTCTGTGAGCAAGGTTACAATAAACGA
>JBJEBO010000463.1:0-6710 GCA_051870155.1 Candidatus Cryptobacteroides sp. | reverse complement strand
CCTTTCCACCTAAAGGCGGTGCAATTTAGCAATTAATTTTCATTTGACAATAATTAATTTGAGATTTCTCCTCTAAGGTTGCACTCCAACCTTTTTTTTACCTCTTCATTCTCCGTGAACGCCCCCAAAAGATAAAAGAGTTTTCCCAACGCACTTTCCGTTGTCATATCGTGCCCGCTGATGACTCCTGCATCCTTCAATGCCTTGCCTCCTGTATACATGTCCATATTCACGCTGCCTTTCGGACATTGGGTTACGTTAAGCAGAATTTTACCCGCATCCTCGGCTTCGTGAATCAGGTTTATAAACCATTCCTTGCACGGGACATTGCCGGAACCGTATGTCTCAAGAATTACTGCCCTTGTTGAACATCCGCACAATATGTCCCGCACCACCTGCGGGGTTATTCCGGGATGAATTTTCAGAATTGACACCCTTGTGTCAAGATCCTTATGGAACACAGGCCGTTTTTTCCAATCATCAGGCTTGCGGATTTCGGACGAGTTGTATTTTATGCTGATTCCTGCCTCGGCAAGGGGTGGACAGTTCCAGGACTGGAACGCCCTGAAATTGTCAGAGCTGTCCTTGGTGGTTTTATTGCCCCTCATCAGGAGGTTGTCAAAACAGATGCACACCTCAGGAACGATGGCATTGCCTTCCTCATCTTTGGCTGCTGCGATTTCAACTGATGAAATGAGATTCTCCTTCCCGTCCGTCCTCGGCACTCCGATTGGGAGCTGGCTCCCGGTGAAAATTACAGGTTTGCTCAACCCCTCTATCATAAAACTTACCACCGATGCGGTATAGGCCATAGTGTCCGTTCCGTGAAGGATTACGAAACCGTCGTAGTCGTCATATCTTTCCTCAATAACCTCCACCAGCTGCTTCCATTGCTTCGGTTCGACATCGGAGGAATCGATGAGCGGGTCAAAGGTGTAGGTGTCAATCCTATATGCGAATTTCCTTAGTTCTGGGGCCTCGTCCAGAATTTGTTCGAAATCAAATGGCTTGAGGGTCAAGTCTTTCGGATCTTGCTTCATCCCGATTGTACCTCCTGTGTAAATCAGGAGAATCGATGATTTCTCGTTTTGTGTCTTGTGGTTTTCTGTCATATCCTGAACAATTCTTCAGCATTTGCGGATGTCGTGGCAGCTACCTCTTCAAGGTCTGTTCCTTTTAAACGCGCTACGGTTTCCGCTATGTATCTGACGTATGAGCTTTCGTTTCTCGTGCCTCTTTTGGGCACCGGTGTGAGGTATGGGGAATCAGTTTCAAGGACAATCCTCGACAGCGGAATATCTTTTATTGTGTCTGCTATCGACGCCTTCTTGAATGTTATGACTCCTCCTATTCCGACATACCAATCCCCGCATTTCTCCAACTCCCTGAATGTCTCTATGCTTCCGCTGAACGCGTGGAACACTCCTCTCAGATTTTGTCCCTTCCTTTCCTTCAGTATTTCTATTATGCGTCCCGTGGACTCTCTCGAATGTATGATTACAGGCAAATTTAGCCTCGTGGCGAAATCCAGCATTATGCCGAACACGATTTCCTGCTCCGCAGCAAAATCCTTTGACCAATAGAAATCCAAACCCACTTCCCCGACCGCATAAATGTTACGGCGTGGGATTTCTTCTTCCATAAGTGACACTTCCTTCTTCCAATCTGCCCCTACGGATGTGGGATGTACCCCGAGACACGGGAAAAGAATGCCGGGTCGCAAAGCCGAGAGGGAGAACATCGCTTCCCTGCTCGTGCTGTCTATATCCGGCAAGACCATTTTAACCACACCGTTATCAACGGCTCTGTCCACTGCCTCTATTTCTTCCGAGGCGAAGGCTTCATCATACAGGTGGGTATGGGTATCTATGAGTTTCATACCGCAAATTTAAGAAACTGTTTCCAAATTTTATCAATAATAAGACAGTTTCCGAATTTTATTTCATATTTATACTGCACCTCATAGCCAGGTCTATTGAAATGAAACCTTCGCATTCGAGCATTGCAGTCAACTCTGAAACCCTCCTGTATCCGAATCCTGTTACATCAGCCAATTCATCAATGCCGATACCCCTTCTTAAGCGCACTGCCCTCAGAATTTCAGACATTGCTCCGATGTCGTCCTCACTTACGTTTTTTGAGAATGTGCCTTTTAATGCCTCTGCAGGACATCTCTCTTCCTTTATTATATGTGGGTCCAAACCGAGAGCCATAGCAAGATCCTGTTCAGATATGATGGCCTCCGCCACCTTTTCCCTTATGAGAAGATTGCATCCTTGCGACCTTATATCATCTGCCCTTCCCGGCAAGGCAAAGACATCCCGGTCATAAGAGAACGCAAGCCGGGCCGTCATCATACCTCCTCCCTTGATTTTTGATTCTACCAGCACCACAGCATCAGACATTCCCGCAATTATCCTGTTCCTTCTGAGAAAATTCGCGGCAACAGGAGCGGTTCCAGAAGGATAGTCGGTAATGAGGGCGCATCCGGGTGTTGACGACATCACCTCTGCTTCGCTATGGTGCCTCCACGGATAAACCGCGTCAATACCAGTTGCCATCACCCCTATTGTCGCAGCACCCAGTTGCAGGGCCGTCCTGTGAGCCGTAATATCCGTTCCATAAGCCAACCCGCTCACAATGGTAACATTGCGCCCTCCACCGGCTGCCACCCTCACCATTCTGCTGCACCATTCCTTTCCGTATTCGGATATATCCCTCGTTCCTATCACCGCAATGAAAAGCCTTTCTTCGGAATTATCTCCGAAATCGGGATTTCCTTTTACATATAGTCCCACCGACGCATCCGGGCACTGTCTCAGCAGTCGAGGATACCTGCTGTCCGTGTATCCGATGAAATCACATCCCTTCTTCCCAATTTCCTCGAGTTCCCTCTCAGCATTTTCGTAGCTCCGGTCACAAATCTTCTCAAGTCCTTTGAAATATGGAATTGCTTCTGCAAGTGCCTTTCCTCCCATCTCAAACAACCTGTCCGCCGGACCTATGTTTTCCAACAGGGCAAGCGCCTTGGATGGAGCATATCCGAAAATCCTGTTAAGTGCGCATAGGCATATCCGTTCGTCATACCGTCCCATCTTCCGCAAATTTTATATCCGCAAACTTAAAAGGAAATAATAAAAAATCAGCCCCTGCATTTGTCGGGCAGGGGCTGTTTTTCTCTTTTTATATGTATATTTTTCTCTTTTTTGTCTTTTACTTCTTTATAAGGTATGCCAATTTCTGTTTTTGACTATTCCTTATAAAATCAACATTGCATCTCCGTATGGACCGAACTTGTAACCCTCCTTCAAAGCTACGGAATATGCATTCATCACATTCTCATATCCTCCGAAGGCGGCTACGCACATCAGCATAGTAGAGCAAGGGAGGTGGAAATTGGAAACTGCTGCATCGGGAATGGCGAAGCGGTAAGGTGGGAAGATGAATTTGTTGGTCCATCCATCGAAAGAGATTACTTCGTCATTTGTAGTGTAATAAGATTCGAGTCCCCTGAGCACGGTTACTCCTACTCCCACTACCTTGTGCCCGGCCTTCTTTGTGTTGTTGATTACATCAGCTGTCTCCGGAGTTATGATGAGCCTTTCAGAATCCATCTTGTGTTTCGAGAGGTCTTCGACATCTACTGAACGGAAATGTCCGATTCCCATATGAAGGGTGATGAAAGCTTTGTTGATGTCCTTGAGAATCATTCTATTGAATAATTCCCTGCTGAAATGAAGACCGGCAGCAGGAGCGGAAACGGCTCCCTCGTGTACTGCGAAGATAGTCTGGAAATTCTCCGCATCTTCTGGTGTTACCTTCTCTTTTACCCATTTCGGAACCGGGGGCTCTCCGAGTCCGAAGAGAGTTGATTTGAATTCCTCATAACTTCCATCATACAGGAAACGCAGGGTTCTTCCTCGTGAGGTAGTATTGTCGATAACTTCGGCTACAAGACTTTCATCCTCACCGAAATACAACTTGTTGCCTATCCTGATTTTCCTTGCAGGATCAACAATCACATCCCAAAGCCTTTGCTCGCGGTTCAGCTCCCTGAGAAGGAAAACCTCGATGTCGGCTCCAGTCTTTTCTTTGTTCCCGTAAAGTCTTGCCGGGAACACTTTCGTGTCGTTGAGAACGAAGGTGTCACCCTTTCCGAAATAATTGATGATGTCCTTGAATACTTTGTGCTCGATTTCACCAGTGTCCTTGTGGAGGACGAGCAACCTGCATTCATCTCGCCATCTCGGCGGCTCGGACGCTATCTTGTCCTTTGTGAGATTGAAATTGAATTGTGATAACTTCATAATATAATCGCATTAGACGATACATATTATTATACGATTATTTTTATAATTTGTTTCACAGTCAGACGATTTAATTTCTAAAATATGCGTAAATCATATTTTTGCCTCTTTGAAGACCTCCTGAATTGAAGGGTAGGTATTGCGGAGGAAAGGTGGAAGACTTGACTTTGCCACCCACGCGGCCTTGGAAATGTCTTCCTCTCTTTGCGGAGTGAGGTCGGTTGGGTCAGTATAGAGCATGTCGAACCACCAGGTGTGCTTCAGATGCCAGATGCCATCTCTTTTGTAGCAATGGTCTGTGATACATATCAAGTCTCTGAGGACGAGATTGTTCACCCCGGTTTCTTCCTGAACTTCACGCAGGGCTGTAGTACGGATGTCCTCTCCGGCTTCCTGATGCCCCTTTGGCAGGTCCCACAAACCATTCCTGGAAATGAGAAGATAATCGCCCCTGCGGTTGGAAACGAGACCTCCGGCTGCATTCACTTCCTTGAATTCAGCACAGAGTCTCCGGTATGTCGTCTCTGTGTCCTCTGTGGGTATGTAGATGCGGCTAAGTGTCTCTGACACTTCGAACATCCCAACGAGGGAATGCAGGTCAAACTTCTCTCCTATATGGAATTGTACCGCGTTTGGATCGCCCAATGCCTGCTCCTCAGGAGGGCATATTGAGATACATCTTTTTTCAAAGTAGATTTTATGCATTTACTTGTTTTATTTTACTATCTTTGCAGGAAGTATGGAATTTGCAAATGTTGGAAATTCCGATATGCAAAGATAATTATTAAAATAAAATATTACGCTTATGGATTCAATAGAAAGATCTGTCGCCAAGTCGCTTCTCGACATCAAGGCGGTGCTTCTCAACCCCGAAAAACCTTTTACTTGGGCATCAGGCTGGCACTCGCCGATTTATTGCGATAACAGGAGGATACTTTCTCATCCCCAACTCAGAGAACAGGTATGCAGATGGATGGCAGACAAAATAGCTGCAAGATATCCTGATGCAGATATTATCGCCGGAGTGGCTACCGGAGCAATAGCCCACGGAGTCCTCATAGCCCATTTCCTCGGCAAGCCTTTCATCTATGTAAGACCTAAACCAAAGGATCACGGAACAGGTTCCCAGATAGAAGGTGAATATTTCGATGGAGCAAAAGTAGTAGTAGTAGAAGACCTCATCTCCACCGGAACAAGCAGCCTTTCAGCTGTTGATGCACTTTCCAAGGCAGGAGTTGACGTAATGGGAATGGTAGCCATCTTCTCTTATAATTTCAATATTTCACGCAAGGCTTTCGAAAACGCCAACATCGAATTGAATACCCTCACCAATTATGACACTCTCATCGAGGTCGCTTGTGAGACAGGATATATAAAGGAGTCTGATATGGCTCTTCTCAGGGATTGGAGGTTCTCTCCATCGACCTGGGGCAGGGAGACACAGGAATGAATACAAAGATAACAAGCAAACATTCAATGGTTTCAAAGGATCCGTGGGTTCTGTATATGGCATTTGCGGACCTGAGGAATTTTGTGCAGTTTCTCCCGGAGGACAAGAAGGAAGGGGTGAAAGCTGAATATGACACCATTCACGCCACTGTTCAGGGATTTGACTTTGGGGTGAGGGTGACTGACAGGGTGCCTTATTCAATGATTGGATTCCAGGATGACGGGGCTCCTTTCCATTTTGAACTGAAATTGCATTTTGATTCTGCCGGAGTTCAGGGGAAGACTGATTTCTGGATTGAACTTGATGCGGAACTGAACTTGATGATGAAGATGGTTCTCGGTTCCAAGTTGAAAGATGCCCTTGATAAAATCGCAGACGGTCTTGCCTCTGTATCAGAGGGCAAAATCCCGGACGGAGTGGATCCGTCGATGTTTCCGAAAGGCTTCAATCCCGCTTCCGGCTTCGGAAACGGTTTTCCAAGTTGATTCGGATGAATGACTCTTTCAAAGAATATCTTGCGGAGGCGATAGGGGTTGACAATGCCGATGTCGCTTCCGCTGCTTTCAATACTGAGGCTTCTGTTTCCGTGAGGTTGAATCCTTGCAAGACGGGAGCTTCTTTTGATGGTGTTCAGGTGCCTTGGAATCCGTTTGGAATCATCCTTGACAGCCGTCCGTCATTTACACTGGATCCATATTTGCATTGCGGAGCCTATTATGTACAGGATTCCTCATCGATGTTCGTAGGTGCAGTCCTCAAAAATCTGCTTCAGAATTTCAACCGTGGAAAAACATTGAGAGTCTTGGATTTATGCGCTGCCCCTGGTGGCAAGACTACGGATATTTCTGCATCTTTATCAGCGTTGGACCAGCCTTATTTCCTTGTTTCCAACGAGGTGATGAAGCAACGTTGTTCCGTCCTTGCCGACAATGTGGCTCTATGGGGTGATCCGA
>JBJEBO010000462.1:0-6713 GCA_051870155.1 Candidatus Cryptobacteroides sp. | reverse complement strand
ACCTCAGGAAGGTTGCGTGAAGAAAGATAAATATTTGTGGAATTCTCAGGAAGTACGAAGAGAACTTTCCTGTCTCCTGCCTTGATGTTCTTGAGGATAGTCGCGAACTCTTTTGTCTTAGGAGCTTCCATCTCGAACGGCTCTACGAGCACGATTGCATTCTCGCTTGCCTTATAAGAAAGAGCGGAGAAACGCGCGAGTTGTTTGAGTTTCTTGTTGAGTTTGAAACGATAGTCACGAGGTTTAGGACCGAAAACGTTACCACCACCTACATAAATACCGGCCTTGAGGCTACCGTGACGGGCGCCGCCTGAACCTTTCTGGCGGATGAGTTTTCTGGTGCTGTATGCCACCTCGCTGCGGTCTTTGGTCTTTGCAGTACCCTGACGCTGATTTGCGAGATACTGTTTCACGTCAAGATAAATGGCGTGGTTGTTAGGCTCGATACCGAAAATCTCCTCATTGAGGACCACTTTCTTTCCGGACTCTGATCCGTCGATTTTATAAACAGACAATTCCATACTCTTAGTCCTCCACAATTACATAAGAACCCTTAGCTCCTGGTACAGAGCCTTTAACGATGATAAGGTTGTGCTCAGGGATAATCTTGACAACTTCAAGGTTAGTAACCTTTACGCGCTCATTTCCCATATGACCAGCCATACGCATTCCCGGGAACACGCGTGAAGGCCAAGATGATGCACCGAGGGAACCAGGGTGACGAAGTCTGTTGTGCTGACCGTGGGTCACACCACCTACTCCGGCAAATCCGTGACGCTTCACAACGCCCTGGAAACCTTTACCTTTAGATGTTCCGGTAACGTCAACCCAATCTGTTCCCTCGAGATTAAGGTCGAGGTCGTTGAGAGTCACGACGTCTCCGAGTTTCATCGAAGCTGTGTCGAAAGACTTGAATTCGACAAGTTTGCGCCTCGGTGTGGTTCCTGCCTTTTCAAAGTGCCCCTTCAGTGGCTTGCTGGCGTGTTTTTCCGAAATTTCGTCATAGGCAAGTTGTACAGCGGCATAACCATCTTTTTCTACTGTACGAATCTGCGTAACTACACACGGACCAGCCTCAATAACGGTGCATGGAATATTCTTTCCATCAGCACCGAAAACGGAAGTCATTCCGATTTTCTTTCCAATTAATCCAGGCATTGGTTTGTTTAATTAATTGATTATAAATACTTTATTACCCGCTCCACTTTTTGGCGGGCTGCAAATATACGATTAAAATTTCACATATCAATGATTTATGCAAAAAAAATTATAGAAATTCGTATTTCCCATTTACGAAATATATAGTATCTTTGCAAGCGGAATCCTATTATATATAAGCAATGGTGCCGCTCGCGTTTTTAGATTTCATAAAGATGTCTTTCGCTGACATTCTCGACATCATTCTGGTCGCAGCCATCATTTTTATGATTTTCCGCTGGATCAGAGGTACGTCGGCAATGAGCATCTTCGCGGGGATTATCTCCCTCTATGCCATCAAGGTGGTGGCAAGCGCGTTGGATATGAAAATGATGTCGGCGATGATGAGCACTGTGCTGGATGTGGGAGTCATAGCCCTCATCGTGATTTTCCAGCCGGAAATCAGACGATTCCTTATGAAAGTGGGCAACCGCTACAGGGAAGCATCCAAGAACAAGAAGTTTTTCCTCAATCTTTTCGGCAATAAGAAGAGCCTTTCCGACAGCAACGCCGTCAACGAGGTGACTGAGGCGTGCAGAAGGATGTCGGACGAAAAGACGGGAGCATTGATAGTCATTGCACACAAAGCTGCGCTTGACGATATCACGGAGACCGGGGACAAGATTGACGCAGCGATACACAGACGTCTGATTATGAACCTGTTCTTCAAGAACTCCCCTCTTCACGATGGCGCAGTGGTGATAGCGCACGACAGGATTGCAGCAGCGAGATGCACCCTTCCGATTACCGAAAAAACAGACATACCGCCAAATTACGGAATGAGGCACAAGGCCGCGATAGGAATCACAGAACAGACCGATGCAGATGTCGTCGTAGTGTCAGAAGAGACCGGAATGGTTTCCTTCGTGAAAGGCGGTGAAGTGACGACCATAAAGAATATCAATGAATTGAAACTGCTGCTCGGCAATTCATTTTCAGAATAATGTAGCACAAGTATCGCGAATAGCGGGACTTGAGTAATGTAACTGTAAGGAGAGAGACGATTTTGGAAGAGAACAGGACAGAAGCAAGAACAGAACAGAAATTAGGTTTTGACCGCATAAGGAAATCGGTTTCCGACCGATGCTCGACAGAATATGCTGCGAGACGCGCCTCAGATGAACGATTTTCCACAGACAAAGAAGAAATAAGGAAGAGGCTGCTTCTCACTGATGAGATGCGGCTAATAATGATGTTTGAAGAGTCGTTCCCAACGAGCGGCTACATTGATTGCATAGAATTTCTCAAGCCCCTGGAAAGGGCATCTTCGGCAATAGACATATTTTCGTTGAGAAAACTCAAGACGATGCTTGAAACTCTCAGGAAGATTACATCGTTTTTCGAGTCCATCAAGGACGGAGTATATCCCAATCTCAAGAAAATGTCCGCCAATGTGCTGCGTTTTCCAGAAATACAGCATAGAATCGACGGCATCCTCGACAAGTTCGGAGAGGTGAAAGATACAGCCTCGGATGAATTGTATGCAATACGCAAATCATTGAGGGACAAAGAAGGAGCCATATCCAAAAGAATCAATTCCATCTTGAAGAAGGCCCAGGAGGAAGGAATCGTCGATGCAGATGCAGGAGTATCCGTCAGGGATGGCAAGATGCTTATCCCTGTTTCTGCGGCAAACAAGAAGAAGATTTCAGGATTCATATATGACGAATCGGCATCAGGAAAGACAGCCTTCGTGGAACCTGCCGAAGTTGTGGAACTTGACAATCAGATTAAGGAACTGAAATTTGCAGAAGGAAGGGAGATTTTACGTATCCTTTTGACATTCACCGATTTCCTAAGACCATATATCCCGGAACTGCTCACCGCAGCTGAATATATAGGTGAAATAGACTTCCTGATGGCAAAAGCCCAGACGGCGCTTGATATCATCGCCGGTATGCCGGTAATAGCCGAGGACGGTGAGATGAATCTTCGCAAGGCGCGTCATCCGCTGTTGGAAAAGGCGCTAAGGAGGGAGCACAAGGAAATCATACCTCTGACTGTGTCACTCACTCCTCAGAAGCACATTCTGCTCATATCCGGTCCGAATGCCGGAGGAAAGTCAGTCTGCCTGAAAACGGTGGGACTTCTCCAGTATATGTTCCAATGGGGAATGCTCATCCCGACATCGGAAGCATCGGAACTGCTTGTATTCGATAGGATTATGGTTAATATCGGAGATGATCAGTCGCTCGACAACGACCTTAGTACCTACAGTTCCTTCCTCTCGGATATGAAGGAAATCCTCGCAACAGCTGATTCCAAAACCCTCGTTCTGATAGACGAGTTCGGATCCGGAACTGAACCGGCTGCAGGAGGAGCAATCGCTGAGGCAATTTTGAGCGAACTGGACAAAAGGGGTGCTTATGGAGTCATTACCACTCATTATACCAACCTCAAACTGTATGCTTCGTCCGACACAGGGGTAATCAATGGAGCTATGATGTTCGATGTCAAGAACATAGCACCGCTTTTCAAATTGGAGATGGGGCTCCCGGGCAATTCATTCGCATTTGAACTTGCGCGCAAGATGGGACTTCCGGAAGAGATTGTGAAAGATGCGGAAACCCGTGCAGGAGAGGAGTTTGTAGGCATAGAGAGGAATCTCCGCAAGATTGCGAGGAACCGAAGGGCGCTTGATGAGAAGCTTGAAAGAATCCGGAACACGGACAAGACTCTCGAAAGCATCACAGACCGTTACCAGAAGGAGCTCCAGCAAATCAAGGAGATGAAGAAGGAGATTCTGGACAAGGCTCGGAAGGAGGCGGACGAAATTATAAAGGGAGCGAACCGTCAGGTTGAACAGACAATAAAGACCATTAAGGAGGCCCAGGCGGAGAAGGAGATAACTCAGGAGGCGAGGAAGGAGCTTCAAGGATTCGTCACGGCGCTCACTCGCAAGAAAGAGCAGGAGCAGCAGGAACGGGACGATTATATAGAAAAGAAAATCAAGCAGATAGATGCACGCAAAGAGAGGGAGAGACAGCGAAGGGCAAAGAGGGCTGACGAGAAGGCGGCAAAAGAGATGGAGGAAATGCAGAAGGAGCAGGAAAGGCTTGAGGCATTCAGGAATGCTCCGTTGAAAGTGGGTGAGAAAGTGCGTGTTAAGGACAACGGTATGGTGGGTGAAGTGGCGAAGATTTCGCCGAAGTCCGTTGTGGTGAACATCGGCAACATCAGCAGCAAGATGTCCCCTGACAAAGTGGAAAGGATTACATCCAATGAATACCGAAACGCTGTGAAGGAATCATCCAAAGCAGTGTCATACATCAAGATAGACACATCCATCAATGATAGAAAGTTAAATTTCAATCCGGAACTTGACGTGCGTGGAGAGAGGGTGAGCGAGGCATTGGACCAGGTGATGAGATATCTTGACGATGCCATAATGCTCAATGTTTCGAGCGTAAGGATTATACACGGAAAGGGGACGGGAGCTTTGAGGGAGGAAATCCAAAAATTGGCGAGGTCGTGCAACGGAGTGGCGTCAGTGAAGGATGAACACATACAATTCGGAGGGACGGGAGTGACCGTTGTCACATTTGATTAAATGAATTATAAATTATCATTTGCGAAACTTAAGTGAATGAAAGACAACATAGGAAAAAAAGGAGAGGAGATTGTTTGCCGATGGCTTACAGACCACGGACACACGATTTTGGAGAGGAATTGGAGATATGGTCATCTGGAAATAGACATCATTTCTTATGACCACAGTGGAATACATTTTGTTGAAGTAAAGAGCCGGAACACGCCTTTCGAGGCAGAGCCTCAGGAATGCGTGACGACACCCAAGCAAAAGAAAGTGACAAAAGCAGCGGCAGCATATCTTGCGCTTGGTCTGCCCGAAACAATCAGTGAGACAGAGTGCTTCTTCGATATTGCGGCAGTCGTTTTTGAAAACGGCGAAACGGATGTACGATATTTTCCTGAAGCATATATACCTATATATAAATGAACAGCAGATGGATATAAACAACGTTTACTGCGTGATAATGGCTGGTGGAGCCGGAACACGCCTTTGGCCGGTAAGCCGTACAGGCTATCCCAAACAATTCATAGACGTTGCTGACACAGGCAAGACATTTTTCCGTCATACCTTTGACAGATACGCCCAATTCATCCCTAAAGACCACATCCTCGTGGTGACTACATCCAGATACTTGGACATTGTGAAACAGCAGGTTCCCGAGCTTCTCCCTGAGAACATCCTTGTAGAGCCATATAGCCGTAACACAGCACCTTGCATAGCATACGCCACATACACACTTCTCAAACGTGATCCGGATGCCCTTATGGTGGTTGCTCCATCAGACCATATCATTATGGACGAGGAAAGCGAACCTTTCGATGCATATATAAAACGGGCTATGGAATTTGCCGTAAAAGAGAATGTGCTTATGACCTTGGGAATTTTCCCTACCAATCCGGACACGAACTATGGATATCTCCAGGCAACCGGAGGGAAAGTGCAGACAGACAGGACGGAGGCTCTGAAAGTCAAGACATTCACAGAAAAACCGGATGAAGGTCTGGCAAAAGTGTTTATCGAAAGCGGTGAATTCCTCTGGAACTCCGGAATTTTCGTTTGGAAGGCTCAGAGCATAAAAGAGGAGATGGAAAAATACATCCCGGAAGTAACCGGGCTTTTCAAAGGATGGGAAAAAGCGCTCGGAAGCAAGATAGAAGAACAATTCATCGAAAGGGCTTATATGGACTGCATTAAGATTTCCATCGACTATGCAGTGATGGAAAAAAGCGACAAGGTTTGGTTCATTCCGGTGAAATTCAAATGGTTTGACATCGGGGCCTGGGAGTCACTTTATAATTTTATTCCGATCAAGGATGATAATGAAAATGCGGTCTTCACAGGTAAGATGCTTCGGGAAGATTGCCATAGAGATTTGATTGTAAGCACGGACCGGAAGAAATTGATAGCAATCAGAGGACTTGACAACTATATGGTAATTGACACTCCTGACGTGCTCCTGATTTGTCCAAGAGGTGATAAGGAATTCAAGGATTTCATCGCGGAAATTGCGATGCCGGGATTTGAAAAATATAGATAAAATATTGATATTATGGAACTTGAGAAACAGATTCAGGCTGATATGGTATCAGCTATGAAAGCAAAGGAAACAGTGCGTCTTGCCGCACTCAGAGGAGTAAAGGCAGCTATTCTTCTTGCCAAGACAGCAGAGGGAGGAAACGGAGAGGTTTCTGACCAGGATATTGTTAAAATCATCCAAAAACTCGTTAAGCAGCGCAAAGAAAGCGCAGAGCAGTACAATGCTGCCAATCGTCCTGAGCTTGCAGAAAATGAGCTTGCAGAAGCAGCTGCAATGGAGGTTTATCTTCCAAAACAGTTGAGTGAAGCCGAGGTAGAGGCGAAGCTCAAGGAAATAATCGCCCAGGTCGGAGCATCAAAACCTTCAGATATGGGTAAGGTTATGGGCGTTGCCACCAAAGCTCTTGCAGGTCTTGCAGACGGCAAGATGATTTCTACTCTTGTTAAG
>JBJEBO010000461.1:0-6773 GCA_051870155.1 Candidatus Cryptobacteroides sp. | reverse complement strand
TGCTTGCACTTGAATATTGGAACGGTCACAGTAAGAGGCTGCATCTTATTGTCCAGCCAGAACTCGCCGACAAGCACTTGATCCGCGATTACATTCAGTTTTACAGGATTGGTGATTGCCTCCCTGCTTTTGTTCGCGAATACCTGGTCAAACTCATCAACATATTCAAGAACATTCTCGACTGTGAAAGTGCAACTTTCATACTGCCCGAAAGTATTGAATGCCGCAGCGGAAGACTGCTTGTTGTTCTGATCGTTCAATAGAAGGAAAATGCCCAGAGTCGGTGTTCCGGAGGCTCCGGCACTGACACCGGTATATGCGGAAACATCAGAAGCTCCGACACTTGCTCCGACTCCAGTCAGCAACATAAACGCGACATCCATTACAGTCACATTCTCAAGGCCAAGAGGAATGTTGGTTTCAAGCAAGAAACCTTTATTGATTTCCCGGCCATCTTTCATCCTGAAACACTTGGTAATGGTGCTTCCGTCAAGGAAACAGTCATTCATATTGAAATTGGTAAGGTCACTGACAAACCTTCCATTATAATGGAAATATGGTTTGTGACAAAGGTCAATCAAATCAGTCTCGTATGGACAATCCGGCTCCTCACGGACAAAAAGATTGTTTTCGACAGGTTCTCCACGATACAGGACTATGTCACCCAAGCCAATAACGGTTTGCTTCTGACTTCCGCTTCCCCTTCTTGCAAACTTAAGAGTACGGCATTTGTATAGAGGCAATATATAATGCTGATTTGGCCAGGTACAGTAAATCCTATGGTCGAAAACAAGCTGGTCATCCACATATATAAGAAGATTATCATCATCCATAAAATTCCTCTTGCTGAGACAACCTGCATCAAAGCTTATCCAATCCTATTCACCGGCAAGGTCGAATTCAGCATAAGAATCAATAGGATCACCAAGAATAGTATTACCGGTAGTAAGCAGAAGACCTTCCCAATATTGAACACCGCCCATAGAGAAAGTATAGTGACGTGACTCACCCTCGAACAAAGTCTGGCTCGCTTTGCTGATCCCCCTGACGGAGAAAGGTCTTATGCTGGACATCAACGGACATACATCCGGCAACTTGGCGATTCTCTCCTTGTTCGGGTTGATTGTGCCGGCTTGAGGAACGGAAGCATCCCCCTGGGGATGTGCATATATATCAACAACACCAAGTGTCATTCCACCAAGCAAATCGCTGTCCCTATATTCTGTGATAAACGTAACCTTCTCAACACCAGCCACATCCAATACAATCTGCTTTGACAGGTCACTCTGCCTGATGCATCCCTCGAATATGGTTTTCTTATCACCTTTTACAACGAGCCACACACTGGCATTGCTGCTCTGATTATCACGAGGCCCCGCAATGAATGAAAGCTTGTCATAACGTTTATTCAGCCAGAAGCAAGTATGCCCAAACTCCTTTCCGATGAAAGCCTCGCTGATGAAGAAAGCAAGGCCGGAGTCATAAGTCTTGCCCGAAACCTTGATGGTCTTTTCCTGACTCAAGCTTGTCTTGAACTTATCTCCTACCACAGGCTTCACCTTTCCGCCCGGAGTGGTAAAATAATAAGGTAAGTCGCTGACAAGTTTCACCTTGCCTGACGGAACTTTTGGATACAAGTTATTTGGATTTGAGACTGTCTGACCGGATTTCCAAAGCATTGCGTTGGCAAAAGTAATGCTGACCGAACCTTTAAAAACGGTAAAAACCAGTTGATTGACACCTTTGATATCCAATGTAAAGAAACGCGGTGCATCACTTTCAAAGATCACCTCATCAAAGATGATTCTTCCGTCTGCCTTTATTGTCACGATAGAATTTTCAGAAAGAAATCCTTCCCCACTCGTATTAGGACCAACTGCAAAACTTAATTTATCATAACCACCATTTACATTGAATGTAACTGTGCCCTTGATACCGTCAGCTATCAGTCCGCCTGACGGAGAGCCAAGAACGAACGCAGATGAGAGAGATGCGCCGCTGAGATATGCATTATCCGTTCTGTATTTAGTTGATTCAACTGGTTTGAAAACTCGCACAAGAGAAGTCTGGGCAAGCAAGAACGGCAAACCCGCAAACAATAAGACAAGAATACAGAACAATCGTTTCATACTATCAAAAATTTGGTCTGCTTTCATAAAACTTTATTCGACTTGCTAAGTTATAATTCCTGCAACAAACATCCAAATAATTGATAATAATAACCAGATTTTGCATAACTTTACAAACTGCCATATGAACCGAGAATTAACACCCAAAAGGATATGGACAATACAATTCAAAAACTTTTCTGTGAATACAAGTCCGCCGAGGCATTCTGGGCGGCTGCTGAAAACGTGCTGACCGACACTTACAGCCAGACTATGTTCTTGCGCATTGCCAATCATAAAAGTCATATAATCAACCTTTTGGATGACATAGAAAAGATTAGGGGCCTTGCAGATGGAGGCAATCCCTATATGCAGTATGCCTATGCCAGATTGCATGACATCCTTGCCCTTGAAGCAGAATCGGTGGATATTTATGAGAAATACTACACTCTCGCAATGGAAGCTGGCATAGCCGATGCCCGTATGCAGCTGGCATTTGCCTGGCGTGACTGTGACTTCGGTGAGGTTGACATAAGGCGCTACAGGAGCTATATGGAACAGGCTCTGAAGGAAGGCAGTGAAAGAGCCGCCCAGCAAAAACTTTACGAAATGATTTTCGGCGTAGATGATGTGGAGCCCGACACAGAAAATGCGCTTCATATCATTGACAAGTTCCTGAAGAACTGCGATCAGGAACCTGACCCTTATTACTACAGACTGATGGCTATGGCAGAGGAGAAGCTCGGGATGAAAGAAGATGCCGAAAAAGATTATCAGATGGCTACCCAAAAGGGAGACAGCGATTCATTCTTCTATCTGGCAACCTTGACCTGCTGCAATGACGAGGGCATTGTAGTTGATTGTGAGAAGTTTTCCGACATTATGAGCCAGGGACAGGATGCCGGTTCCGCACCTGCATATATGGAAACCGCTTGTCTTCTCAAACCAGAGACTTTCGATACTCTGGACGATGATACAAAGGTCAAGATCAGCAATCTTCTTGTGGAGCAGCTGGTATTATCCTCAGCAATGGGTTATGGCGATTCCGCCTTTCTTTTAGGATCATATTTTGAGGATGGAATGTATGGATTGGAACAGGATTATGGGAAGGCGTGGCAACTGTATTCGGAAGGAGCTCTGAAAAGGTCCGCATACGGATATGAAAGTCTCAGCCGGATGATTCTCGAAGATGGCACTGCCCCTAAGGTATATGATAAAGAATATGGCTATGAATGTGCCTACCGTGCATATATTCTCGGTGCCGATACACTTGAAACATTAATTTGCGGCTATAAGAATGGGTTCCTGTCACATCATGCGGCGGTCATCGAAGAATTCTATCTGCCGCGATATGAGCAGGAACTTTGTGATGAGGATTATGACGGTCCTGAGATAGAGGAAGATGACTGGATGGAATATGACGACCCGGACATAGTAGTGCCTGAATATAAGAGCAATCAGACTTTAGATGTCAATCTGGAAGAACTGGTTAATATTTGCAAGGATTGCGTGAAGCAGGCTGAGGAGGCGATGGAAGAAGACAAATGTCCGTGGAAAATTGCCGAATTGGCACGCAGATATGCCGATGCCGCAGATGTATTGAAAGGATATGAGCACCTTCTCAACACCCTATACAGTATGAACAAGGAGATGTTGGAACTGATTTTTGACCATCCGCGACTCAAACTGAGATTATTGAAAATACAACGCGAAGTATTGAGATATATAGAGGCCTGTAACGGGCACGAACTCGGGATAACGGAAGATGTCAAAGCAGAAATTGACTATCTATCAAGGTGTATAGCCCTAGCCGACACTGGGCATCTTGACAAAATCCCTCAGACAGGCCATCTCAAACGCGATCCCGTGGAGTGGACTGCACGATGGGAAGAGGTCATAGACGAGGCAGACCGCATTGCGTATGAAAATCTTGAAGATCTGCCTCGCGGTATGGGATGGTGCTTCGGTTTTTGGAGCGAACGGGCCAATGCTCTCAGAAAATTTGGAATAAATTGGCGCAGCCCTCATCTAATGAACCCAGGAGTGATGTTTGACTGATGGAATTAAACAATTCCTTCTGGTATTCATCTCCCCGCCAATGCCGCTATCAGTCGTTTCATATCCATCGGTTATTGTTTGTTTTGGGAATGCAAAGATAACACTTTTGACATTATACATCTCACCAGCTGTCATCCTTCGTGAAATCCATCTGCGCGCAGATGAATTTCACGAGTATTATGTTGACTCAAATAGCTTCAGCAAACCGAAGTAATCGATGTCATCGAAGAAATGGAACAGCAACCTGAGGGCGGAACAGTAAGGAACTTTCGTGCAACCTATTGCAGCGAATGGAATGTAAAATACATATAATTCAGATTCTCGTATGAACCGTCAAGTTTGTAGAGATGGCAGTGCATCCGTATCACAAACTCATCTGGAGACATTTCCGATATTCGTATTTCACGGATGCCTGAGATGAAAGGATCGGAAGGATCTTCTATTCTGGAGATTATTGCCTGATGAAGAAAGCCCTGAATTTCTTCTATTCGGAATGACACTTCGAGATAAGTCAGCATACCGACCTTGTAACCTGAGCCGTCCGGAATATAGTGGGGAACCGGAAGTTTTGCAGTAACCATCATTGACTCCTTGCCATCTGATACATCCATTCCGCTCGACATCTTCGCTTCCGCATAATGATTTCCCGGATAATAGCCCAGCATATTGTGATACTCATTATACAACTTCGTGTCGGCTACATTATCTCCATTTAAATCTACTGGGATACCACTCCATTTCACCTCTGTCAACTCATAGGTGTCAATATATGGCATCGCCTCCTTCTCAAATTCCGTAGTCCCCTGCCGTTCCAATCCATTGCAGGAGAGCAGGATGCTCCCAACCAGGAGCGCCGTCATAACTCTTGCTAAAAGTTTCATTGATTTCTGCGATTATTCATATAGTTTCTTATAACATACTCATCTCTAATATCTACTGGTAAAAGTGTGAAACCAAACATTCCTGTATCATATCTTTTGAGAGAAAATTTATCGGTTTCCTTACTTGTGACAACATTGTCAACATAATTGACATAAACATCTCCAAGATCATCAGACTGTTCTGTATAGGTAACCATAACTTTTTGAACAGATGTAGTTTCATTACCATATGTTCCGGAAACGCCCAATTGTAATTTTACTACCGAAATATCACCAGAAGCATTTACCTCAAACGATGTTGACGCAGAATGTTTATATGTCATTGTTTCTTCGATTTGATATGTAGCTTCCTTGTCTATTTCTTGTATCTTTACCCACAAATTATCCGAAAGATCTGAAAGAGTCCAGGGATGCTCTAGGCACATAAAGCTGTCGTGTTCGCCAGGGTAAAACCATTTAGGTTCAACATCTTCTGGATTTATAGTATAAGCGCTCCAGTTGTTGCCCCAAAAATTCCATTGAAAAACATCGTGAATTTTCTTTACATGCATTAAATCTCCTGGTGATATAGAGAACACCATTGGAGCTAATTCCGCAACACTTTGATTTAAAACCAAATGGAAAAACCGGATTTTAATCTCATATTTTCCACCACCCCAAATTCTATCACATACCTCAAATTCAGGACGGTCATCCCTTCCCGTATAATATGTACTATTAATTCCTGATGGGTCAGTCATACTATCATCCGCAACCGAAAATAATGCATTTCTTTTCAAATGAAACCGATATAACATATCTTTCTTGAAACGATCTATCTGACCATTGTTAGTATTGGAATTCGTCATACCATAAAAAATATAATCTCTATGTACTCCTGCTCCTGTGCATAAGCCAAACTCATTATATGCACTGATTGTAGATGGGCTCAATGCCATAAGCTCTGATGACGAAATATAATCTTTATCTTCTGAAACAAGATTCACAGCAGGTTCTGGATTATAGAAATCTCCTTCCCAAGTTGACACTTTTGTTAGGTTTCGATCAAAGCACGGATGTACAAATGAATATGTGGTCTCCCCCGATTTCGTTGTGACATTAGCAATAACACGTTCGTTTGCTTTCACAATTAAGACAGGAGACTCCGGGAATGTTCCTGAAGGTATTTCACCAATAAGTAATCCTTTAGAATACAGCTTATGAGCAACTTTATCACTCTCATCAATGCCAACAAATATCGTATCATTAGAAGTATCCCAATTCTTTATACTGAAGCAACGAGAATCAATCCAACTAAAATCAGGTACAAGGATTGTCAAGGTCGGTATTGCGTGCTCTATTTTCGATAAAGTCGCATCATCGGTTTTTGTTAGAAGAACCTCTCTAAATGTCTTATCACCAATCATTTTGTCCTTTACATAAGGGTAGAAAACATCATAATCATTATCAAATTGCTGCAACGCCTCTGCATAAATAAAATCTCTTATATCCCTATTTTCAGAAACGGCTTTTGATAATATGATTGCAAACTCAGATAACATCTGTTCTTTATTAATACCATCTTCAAGGATAGAATTATCAATTAGCTTGGTGTCATAATTAATTTTCTGACAAGAAATTCCGATTAAAATTAATATGGTAAGAATCAATTGATTAATTTTTTTCATAATTATAAGATTTTGGTGTTATAAGTACATTGATATCGTTTTTTCATATGATATGATAA
>JBJEBO010000460.1:0-6944 GCA_051870155.1 Candidatus Cryptobacteroides sp. | reverse complement strand
AATTTTACCGAAACCTGGGCGTGCCTTGTAATCTTGTCTGGTTTGGATGATGCTATTTTGCAGAGTTTATAATCGTCCGCCCCAACCGTGAATACTTTTGTATAGACTTGACTGAAGTCATTGTCATCATAAAATGATGAAATGTCTCCTCTGAATTTCTCCAAACCTGTAGGTTTGTCGTCATTCTCAAGCAGGGAGTTTTCATTCAGCCATTCTGCAAATAGGGACAATTTGGAGTTGAGATATTCAACTTCTTCATCAAAGCTGATAGCCTCTGAATCCTGATCTTCCCAGTCAGCCGGCTCGTCAGATGGCGATGCGTTTTCATCATCTTCAATTTCGAAGTCGGACATATAGTCGTTAACAATGAAAGGATTCTGGAGACAATAACATTCACATTTTTGTATGCCTATGAGCATCAGGTCGCTGACCGATGACACCATATAGGAAGGGACACCAAGGGAAGACCAGAATTTATGATGTATATCAGTCTCTGGATCCACCTCCACTATGATTTTGCCGTCCTTCCAGGCTTTTTTGAGAAGTCCCTCGTTCGTGTACATATCCGATGACTTCACCACAATGATGACAGCATCTTCCGGATTGGTGGTGATGCTGCTCAATCTCATACGAAGGGCAGTGTCGATAGTTGCAGGAAGCACACTGGCGAAATATACCTTTTCATTAACAAGGACCGGGTCTTCCTGATCCGGTCCGTCATCTATGATTGGGTCTTTGGAACAAGCGGCAAGAAGTACAACTACAGCCAAAAGTCCATATAAAATCCTATTCATAATTATTCAATGCCGAATTCAAATTTCTTGTCATACTCACGGAGGATGGACATCGTGACTGTCTTCTTGGTGAGATTGATGGTTTCAGACCACTGGGTGAATCCGGTAGAGAGAGTAACCTCAGGACCTTGTGAAACTGAATGCAGGAGTTCCATTACTTGCGCCGGATTCAATTTGTAATTGTTGGCTAACAGGGTGCTGTCCAGGATTTCATAGCGTCTTTTTCCGTGAGTAGAATGTTTGATTCCGTCAGGATTGTCTGCCATTGTAGGGGAAACATAGAAGTTTGTTACAAAGCGCAGGGCATCTTCACCTGTGAGGACTTCCTTTCTGGTTGGATTAGGTTCACCGTCAAGATATGTGTATTCCACGATTGCAAAGTCTCCTGTAGCATCAGCCATAAAGAAATGGTAGCTTGCCTGATCCTCGTCCATCCACATATTGTATTCGTCCAGCATTGCAGTTGCTTCCTTGACCGTACTTGCCCTGTCAAGAAGCATACGCATTGCAACAGTGGTAAATATATTCTTCTTGCCAGCTACTTCCTGCTTTGTCGGATTGCCGTCGAGCTTAAGGACGCAAATTGCAAATCCATCCTCGTTGATTCCGTCCAGAAGCAGATATGGCATTGCCATCAGCATTGAAAGATCTGAATCTGTGTCCGTATAGAATCCGCTCTTATAATATACAAATTGTCCATCAACGAATGATACTGACTTCTTTCCACCAGCAGGTGCGGTGTGAACCACAATGACAGGTATCATAACACGGTTACCGGCAGGATCTTTATGATTGAAGTCGAAGTTCCTTCCCATAAGATAGTCTTTTGAGTCTCTGTCAGGGATGGCAAATGCGCTACAACCGGCATCATAGCGAAGGTCTGGGCACTTGGTTCCTGACGATAGATCCATCAAATGCGTCATAACAAACTGTGTCAGTGTTTTTGTGCCGACGATGCCGGCATTCAGGGCCTCATCAAGTTTGTAATCCACAGTGTAGTTCATCTCGTAGATGCGTCCCTTGTTGCCTTCCAGGTCAACCAGGGAGTAAACCATATCACGTTTTGCCTGGTCAGTGAGCAAGGCGGCTGGATTGGAAGTCGGAGTTGGAACAACCGGCTTTTCATTATTGCAGGAATTTAACATAATGATTGTTGACATTGCGCCGAAAAACAGCAATTTCTTACATTTTGTGAAATACATATTCCTATAAATTTTGATGTTAACAATTGTTAAAATTACATAATCTCGGCGAATGGAAAGAATAATGCCGTCCAAATTTTGAAAGGACGGCATATTTTTGTTGAATCTGCAACAAAAGTCAGTTGAATATTCGTCAATTTGTTGTTAAGGCATATCGTCAGAAAATGTGTTATTCCGTATTTTCCTTGCGCCAGCGTGCAGGAGAGCAGCCTTCCTTGTCACTGAACGTTCTGGAGAAATGACTCATTGAAAGGAAGCCCGACATCTCTGAAATTTCGTGGATTTTCAGTTGAGGATTCCGCTTCAGGGATGCCTTGGCATACTCGATTCGCAGATCAGTAATCCAGTCACGGAAAGTTTTACCATAGACGCTGTTTATGTATTCAGAGAGGTAGGTGCGGTTGGTGCAAAGTTGCGCAGCCAATTCATTCAATGTGATTCCGCTTTGGCGGTAGCCTTCTTTGTCTATCCAATTCTGGATGCGCCTCGAAATTTCAGAATGATAAACCGGGGTGTCTTTTATAATAATGTTCTTATCTTTTGGGGTGGCATCGTCCTCAAATATCCCGATATCTTCCATAATTGCTTTATCCACCGTCTCATAAAAGAAGATGTAATTCTGATAGCAACAATATAGGTAGATATAAAAAGGAACGGCGGACAATACCCAGATGAACACATATTTATCGGGCAGGAAGGTGAGCAATGCACAACTGACTCCGAAGGCTATAGCCAAATATGTAAATACAGATAACCAGCGGATATATGCCCCAATGTCATCTGAATGAGTATCCTCAAATATTTTTATTGCCTTGGAGTATGTACGCAAGAGACGGACAGACAGAAACACTCCATAAATCACAAGTATGACAGCCAAGGCAAATGTCGCCCAATTCATAATGACTGAATCATTAATTAATATCAGCACGGCGCAGGACGATGCCAAATAAGCCAGCCATAGAGAAATGTGGATGAGGAATTTACGGATGGTGATATAGCTCTTATCAAGGAGCGTCATTAGTGCGGAACTGAACAGCCAATAGCATAGGAAATATGTTGACGTATTCATCAATATGGTGGCATTCAGGTCCTTGAACCTGATGCCACCCCAAAGATGTATTGAATAATTTGCTGCAAGAATGAGCAATGCTACGCCCATCAATCTGCGTGACTTCAGGTAGTTGGATATGCTTTTCTTGTTCGGAACCGGTGCAAGAAGCATATAGAACCCGAAAAACAGCATCAGCGTCAATGCTATCAGCAGTGAAATGCGATACAAAGTCTCATCCATTTAAACTAACGCATATCGATGTAAGGAATTTCGTCTTTGTCTGCGTAGTTGAGGTTCTCACCGCCCATTCCCCAGATGAACATATAGTTGCTTGTACCAGCGGCTGCGTGGATAGACCATTCAGGAGATGTGATGGCCTGCTCATTGTGAAGCCATACGAGACGCTCCTGCTGAGGCTCACCCATAAGATGGCATATTGCGTTGCCAGGTTTCACGTTGAAGTAGAAATAAGCCTCCATACGGCGTGTGTGGGTGTGTGCCGGCATCGTATTCCATACTGAACCAGGCTGGAGCTCGGTGAGTCCCATCTGGAGCTGGTTTGTTCCGCCGCCTTTTCTTTTTGAGAGTACTGTGCTGACAATGAGCTGGTTCACGATACGTGCGTTGGAGTCTTCCATCTTTCCATAAGCGTCTGACTGTGCGATGGCATATTTCTTCGGATCGGCGTTCTTGTCAGTGGTAATAAGCTGGGTTACATACTCTTTATATGCAGGAGTAGAGTTGATGTAGAACTTCGCAGGGTTCTTTGGGTCTATGCTGCGGAAGGTGACTTCCTTCTTGCCGCATCCGACATAAAGTCCCTCCTTGAAAGTCATTTTGTATTCTTCACCGTCAACTGTGACAATGCCGTCTCCTCCGACATTGATGACTCCGAGTTCACGCCTGTCGAGGAAATGCTCTGCCTTAAGTTCGTGGAAAGTTTCGAGAACAAGGGTCTTCTCCACTGGCATAGCTCCTCCGTAGATAAGACGGTCATAGAGGGTATAGGTGACGTTGATTTCGTCAGCTACCATAACTTTCTCCATCATAAAACGCTCGCGGAGCTTTTCTGTGTCATAGTGCTTTACGTCGTCAGGATGACAGGCTGTCTGTACTCTGTAGTTGATCTGGGCACCTGCTCCAAATGAAACGAGTGCAAGTGCGGATGTGAGAATGGTCTTGATTATTGTTTTCATTGCTTGTTTTGAAGTTTTTTGATTGAACGTCTGTTAAGGAACATAAGGAACATCGTGAAGAGCACGAGTATGCTGGCACCTATCCATTTGAATGTATGGGTCATATGGAAGATAATCCAGGAGAGTGGACTTGCAGCGAAGTCAATGGAACCTGCTTGGAATCCTTCTGGCACGTGAACCGCTGCATCCTGTGTGGTGGCATATACATCCCTTGCCGCCAGGGTGAAATGCGGAGCCAAATCAGTTACAAAATACAGGCCACCAATAATGAAAATGATTCCGATGATGAATGTTTTGAAAACATTGCCCTTTGTTATAGGAAGAATGAGAGGGAAGATGTAGAACATACCTGCGAGTGAGGCAAGAGGAAGAAATTCATTTCCAGGAAGCACTACGGCAAGGATAAGGGTTACAGGAATGAGGAGGAGGGAAACTACAAGAGTGGTAGGATGTCCGATCACGAGGGCAGGACTCATACCGATGTTGATACCTTTTGCTCCTTTGAATTTTTTGTTGATCAGTTCTTTGGTTGCTTCGGAAATTGGCTTCAGACCTTCGATGAAGAGGGAAGTGATGCGAGGGATGAGCTCCATCACGGCTCCCATCTTGATGCCGACTCCCAAGATGTAAGGAATTTTTTCTACCACTTCACCCCAGCTTGAACAAGAGAGTGCACCGATGATGATACCAATCACGATTCCGAGGAACAACGGCTCACCAAGCAAGCCGAATTTCTTCTTCATTCCGTCTGCATCGATGTTAATCTTGTTGATTCCTGGAATCTTGTCCAGACCTTTGTTAAAGAGTTCGGCGAAAGGCACAAAACCCTGACAGAAAGGCTGAGGGATGGAGATGCCCTCCATTCCATCGTAGAAACCCTGGAAACGCTCCGCAGTGTAGTCCGCAAGAATAAGGGTGATGATGTAGCATATTACAGCAGCGAAGAATCCCCAAAGAATGCTGTCTGATGCGAAATAGACCACCGCCCCGATGAAGGCGAAATGCCAGTAATTCCACAAATCGATGTTGACTGTGCGTGTGGTTTTGGTCAGGAGCATAAGGAGGTTCACGCCGAGGCAAACCGGGATGATGAGGGCACCGACAGAGGTGTTGTATGCGACGGATGCCGCAGCGGGCCAGCCCATATCGAATACCTTGAGCTGGAGTCCATAAATCTCCACAACTTTTTCCAATGCCGGACCGAGAGTGCTGGTGAGCAGGGAAGTGACCACGGAAAGACCGACGAATCCTACTCCCACGAGCAGACCGCTTTTGAGTGCCTTGCTGAATTTGATACCGATGCATACCCCCAGGATGGTGAATATGATAGGCATCATAACCGCTGCACCCAATCCGATGATGTAACTAAAAACTTTTTCCATAATGTATAATGATTGTTATAATTCCGTGATTGTAAAGGTATAGTTTCCTTTGGTAGGGGCATCGTCTGCCGTGCGGAAAGAAATCCGTCTGATGGAGTCTCCCCATACATTGCTCAGGCGTGGGTCGTCGAGGTTGATTGTCTCCACTGACGGCGTCATTCCTTGCGGGAATTTCAGCAAGGCGGTCTTGCCCATATTGACCACTGCGATCTGACCTTTCCTGACAGCAGTTCCGTCCTCAAGAACCTCACCAGGGAGAAATACCTGACCGTGGACAAGGAAGTTCACAACATCAGCCATCACCCTTTTCCGAAGTGAAAAAGAATCAGTGATTTTCAATGAGTTGCTGCTGAGCTGATAACTTCTGATATAACTGTTGCATTCAGCAGCTTCACAATAGGCTCCGCTGATATCGAGTGAGAATGAACCCTGGCCTTTGACAGATGCGTTCTTTGAACGGAATTCACTGCCGTACACCTGGGCAGTGCCGTTAATCAGAGGAAGGTTGTGATAGTCGGTCTGCATTGACCAGATTGTGTATCTTTCCTCGGAGAAAGTCTTTTTGGTGTATGTGCCCACACCCGCATCTATAAACATCGGAATGCCGTCCATATAAAGGATGAAGGTGCCGACATCGTTGTGGTTGTGACTCTCGTTGTTGTGACCTCCCTTGGCTGCAAAGAACCAGTTCCGGCTGTTCTTCATATAGCAGAACTCCGTCTGGTCATACCAGACAAGGGCTGGAACTGCCTCGCGAAGCTTTCTTAGATTGCCTTTGAAATCATTTTCTGCATTGAGCCTGTCCACGATTCCCTTCATTTCCCTGAGGTTTCTCAGACTGCTGAAAGATCTGAATGAATCTTTCCAGCCAACAGCCTTCGGAGAATTGAAAGTGCAGTTCTTCCAATCTGCAAGATTGAAGATGGCAAAATTCATCATCTCCACGCTACCGACATCCTTTCCGTAATTGTATATGATGGTCGGTTCAAAGGTCAGTTTTGCAGTGGCATCCGCAAAATTGACAACCCATCCGTCGGATATGTATGTCCTGGAGATATATTCTCCCATCTCGCGTATAAGCTTGTTGTCAAAAACGGAAAATTGTCCTTTGGAGGCGTCATACATTATTCTGAGCCAGTCATATAGCTTCCCTGCAGCGTGTTGCCAATAGGAAGGGCCTTCCTCGCAGGCTCCGTCGTGCTTGATGTAATTTATGAATTTGTCAACGGAACGGACTGATTTCCATACTGCCTGGTCGAGTCTTTCCTGATCCTGTTCAGTCATGAGGAAAGAAAGGATTACGTCTGAGTTGCACCAGG
>JBJEBO010000459.1:0-6976 GCA_051870155.1 Candidatus Cryptobacteroides sp. | reverse complement strand
TTACTCAAGTTTCGCAAGTGCGAAACTACCGATTTTAGAGGCCGTTAGGCTGTGGGAAAGTCCTTTCCCCGGGGGAAAGGATTTAGGATAGGGTCTTCGATATATGGTTTTGTGCGGTGGGAAAAAAGTTTCGCAAACTGCACAACCCTCGAATATCCAATGAATTATCATTTGCGAAACTTGAGTAAGTTTAATAAAGGACAGCAATCAGGCTTGCAACAGATATAAGGAACCAGAGTATGACTCCTAACAGGACGGGCTTTATTCCGGTCTTCTTGATTGACTCCACCGAGAGGCCGGTTCCTATCAGAAAGAGGGTGACTGATAGTGATTTGTGGGAGAATATGCTTATGCCCTTGCCAAGACCTGCAGGAATATTGACGAAGCTGTTGACGAGCATAGCAAGTATGAAAAGGAAGATGAACCACGGAATTGAGATACGGGTCTTTTCTCCTTTTTTGCGGGCAAAGATGAACATTGACACGATTGAAAGCGGGATAATCCAAAGTGCCCTTGTGAGCTTCACTGTGGTGGCGACCTTCAGGGCTTCCTCACCGTACGCTGCAGCTGCACCTACGACCGAACTTGTGTCGTGAATGGCTATTGCCGCCCAGGTGCCGAATTGGTGCTGATCCATTCCGATTAAATGTCCAAGGGGAGGGAAAATGAAAAGGGCTATTGCATTCAGCAAAAAGATTACGGCGAGTGACATACTTGTCTCGTCATCATCTGCTTTCACTACAGGGGATACGGCAGCGATTGCACTGCCTCCGCAAATAGCTGTTCCTGAGCTGATTAAATATGAAAGTTTGGGCACTATTCCCATCAATCGCCCAATAAGGCACCCAACTACCATAACGCCGGTAACGGAAACCAGCGTGAACAGTATGCCTTCTTTGCCGGCTTCAAGTGACTCATATATATTCATACCGAAGCCAAGTCCCACCACGGCAATTTGCAGCAGATATTTCGAAGTCTTTTTGGAAAAGGTTGGAAAGGGATTGCCTAAAGTGAGTGCGAGGATGATGCCGGCGAAGAGGGCGATTGCCGGCGAGACGAAAATGGAGCCTGCCAAAAGGATGATGAACAGGGCCTTGGTAATAGTTGTCTTCATAAATCTTTGCGTTGTTGTTTTTACAATGCAAAGATATTATGAAGAAATATTGCTTGTATATACAGATTTGTTATGTATTATAACTTATAGTTATCGTCTCTCCATTTTTCTGCAAATTCTACAAAACGTTCGCTGACGGCGTCCAACTCTCCAAGCCTGCTCACGAAACTGAAGTCACGTTCGATTGTCAACCCGTCAATGTCAATAATTTTCAATTCTCCGCTTCGCAATTCTTCATTAAGGGCGGCAATTGACAATAACCCATAGCAGTTCGGTGCAGCTTTGAGGTAGCTTTTGATTGCCTCGGTCGCTGATATATTTAATTGGACATTCAGGTCTGGAACTCCAAGACTATGTCCTGCCAGTGCTCGCTCAATTACATCCAATGTACCGGAACCCTGTTCTCTCAATACAATTGGCAAAGATTTTAACTCTTCAATGTCAACCTCCTCCACCGGGTTTGACGCAGAACTTACCAATACTATTTCATCTTTGCAGAACTCTTTGTATCTCATATTGTTGCGCCGTTTACCCCCTTCAACCAAAGCCAGGTCTATTCGTTCTGCTGCCAAACTGTCGCTCACTTGTTCGCTATTCCCTGTCACCAGAGTGATTCCAAGCTGGGGAAACAATTCTTTGAAGCGCGCAAGAATGGGAGCAATCACATATTGGGCAATGGTAGAACTCGCCCCGATCTTCAATTCTCCATCGACGCCGCCCCGCAACAGTCTCATTTCATCTTCCAATTCCTTTTGGCAGGCGATTAGCTTCAATGCCTTCTGTTTCAGAGCTTCTCCTTCCCGTGTCAGACTAATCTGTCCACGGTCTCGCTTGAAAAGAGTCAGTTGAAATTCTTTTTCAAGTTCACTGATATGTTTGGAAACCGCAGGTTGCGAGATGTACAACTCTTGGGCAGCCTTCGTAAAACTCAGATTATCCGCTACTGAAAGAAATACTTTATAACGAAACATATTAATAACTTTTTGTGATGTTTATTGACATCCGGTCAAGACTTCATTTTGGGCGATGAAAGGAGGTAAAATGGAATAGCCAGCAGCTGGCAGATGGCGGAGACTGCGACCATTAGCATCAGGTTGACATCATACAATGCGCCGAGAGTCCAACTACCTAAAAACCAGGCAAGTCCGAAGGCGAGTGAGAATATGCCGAATCCGGTTGCCCGCCCGGACTTAGGTGTCATATCTGTCACTGCGGCCTTTAGTATGGACTCTTGTGCACCCATCCCGATACCCCACATCACTACTCCAATAATGAGGCTTGACACAGAATGACCAAGGAACACCAGAAAACTGAACGGAGCTGCTATTACGGCAGAGAGCACGAGCACTTTCATACCCCAACGGTCATAAAGATTGCCGAATATCAGGGCTGCTGCTGCATCCACCAACATTGCTCCGCTGTATAAAAGTGGAAGGACGTCAGCGGGAATCAAGTCGGAATAGGATCTGCTCACGTGCATCGCAACAAGAGAGTAGTCAAGAAATCCGAATGCAAAAAGGCTTATTCCAATAATATATAGCACAAACCTTCTGTCTGCCTTAAGTGGAACATATTCCTTTGCATCAGGCTCGAATTGTTCCGGGTTGGGGAAGTGAAGCCTTGTGACAATTAGCAGGACAAGGGTGATAATTGCAGGAATGGCAAGTGCGAGAAAACAGAAACTGTATCGTTCAAAAGTGCTGCCGTCAGTCTTGAAAAGCATTATGACATATAAGAGCAGCGGTCCGAGTACAGCACCAAACTGGTCAAGCAATTCTTGCAGACCGAATGCTTTCCCGGCTCCCTCTTGAGAGGCTGCAAAAGAAACGACAGTATCCTTCGCCGGCTTCTTGATGGCTTTGCCGAATTTTTGGACCACAAGCAAAATACAGGCTGCTATCCATCCATTTTCTCCTACCAATGCCAGTGCCGGGATGGTGACCAATTCCAGACAATATCCGACTATGACAATGGGCCAATATTTTTTTGTGCGGTCCGCAAAGCGTCCTGATACAAAACGTAGTGAATATCCAATCAATTCTCCCAGACCGGAAATCAGACCTATGGTTGCTGCAGAGGCTCCCATAAGTGAAAGAAAAGCGCCCCTGATACTTTCTGCGCTTTCCTTGGTCATATCTGAGAACATACTAACAATGCCGAACAAGAGAATGAACAGCATTGCCCGGGACATTCTTTTTCTTTTGTTATCCATTTTTTCCCATATTCCAAAAACGAACTGCAATTATAGTAATCTTATTGTAGTTATTCAATGTTTTTGAGAATATAATGCCAGATGAGACCTACTTCGTTGTATGTATTACCGTCGATAAGGGCAGTAGCGGTTATGACAAGATCATATTCAGGAAATACAAATATGTATTGTCCCTGCATTCCTGATGCATAGAAGCAATCGGCATTCTGCCACATCTGATAGCCGTATCCGGTTGCATAGAATCTTGAATCAAATTCAGAAGCCCAGGTCGGCGGATCCCAATTGAAATATTTTGATGACGCCTCTTTCAGGTAGGCTTCAGGTATGACTTGTTTTCCTGCATATTTCCCTCCATAGAGCATCGTCACCCCTACCTTTGCCATATCTTCTGGTTTCAGATAGAGTCCCCATCCTCCTGCATTGAATCCCTGGACTTCGTCCCATCGTGGCTTCGTGATTCCCAAAGGGTCAAAAAGGCGAGGCTGAAGATAATCAACGACTTTTTCTCCGGTTTTCATAGTCACAATCCTTGACAATAGATATGAACCGAGGCTGTTGTAGCAATTGAAAGTGCCCGGTTCCTTTTCGAAAGGAAACGCAAAAAATTCCTGTACGATGTCTATGTTGTTGTCAGTCAGAAAAGTATCAAGCAGGCTAATGTCATAAATACCGTATTTCAAGGCAATCAGCATAGTAGGGTCTTGTGCGTGTCCGCATCCCATTACGAGAAGGTCTCGGACCGTGCATTTCAGGATGTTTTCCTTAATCGCAGAGTTGCTCAAAGTGTCAAGTACGAAAGACACCTGTTTCGGAAACAGGTCTGCGAGTTTTTCATCAAGTGACAGTTTTCCGTCCTCTATTGCATAGCCGATGGCGAGAGATGTGAAAGTCTTGCTAACAGACCACATTACGTGCGGATCGTCGGCAGTCCATCCGTTCATATAGTCTTCGGCGATTACCTTTCCGCCTTTGACAATGATGATTGAATTTATGTTGAGGGAGGAATCTTGTGCGGCTTTCACATATTCCCGGACTGCTTCAACAGCTCTTGGACAAATACTTCGTTCAAGCCGGCCCGTGTCCTGCGTCAAATCATCCTGTTGGAAAACATCTTTGAAAAATGCATCGCAGTCATTTCCTGTTACAATCGTGTTTCTGCATCCTTCGAAATGCAGGACTGATTGCTGGGATAGGACAGGATTATAATTTGAATCAGCTTCAATTATGTTGTCTCGGAAAACAAGGCTGTCCACGCTTCGTGCATAAAGTACCGGCTTGTCAAAGCACTTGAAGTGATTATTCCTTATAGTTATTCCTTTGTGGTATGTGCAATTCCTCGTGGATGGACTTACCGTTATCACCGCCTCACCCCATCCCCATCCGGACAATGTGTCACGGACGGATGTACCACAATCAATGAAATTGTTGTCGTGGATGTCAAGCTGTTTGACCGCCCCGGATTCATACCAATAGTTTGTGTCTCCCTCGATGAGAATTGCAGAGCCTGCGCTCCTGAACTTATTGCCGTAAACTTCCATTTTCCCCGGAGATGTTAGCAGGATACCTCTTGCCCTGTTTGATTTTCCGAATGAGCATCCGGAAATCTTGACATCCGGTATCCAGGTCGCGTTTTCTATGAAACATCCGCTTCCTATATTCCACGGTATTTCCTGGTCCACTCCAATGCGACAGACATTATTCCCATCCAAATTTACCGATACTATTTTCGCTTTTCCGATTCTCGCCATAGTATCTTTGTCTATGAACCAGATATCTTCGCCTACAGCAGGAGCATCATAGAGGGACCATTTGGAGGAAATCTCCATAGAAAGACGGTTCCCTTCTATTGAGTCGATGCGCTGATATCTTCCGTGTATATTGACCGCATCATCCCCCTGACCTTCAAAGCTGCATTCACTTAAATTTATGCTACCTCCGCACATATTAAGGTGCACTGCATCAGCCATAGCGCTGAAACACCTGCTGTCACCCCGGACAGTATTGAATCTCTCAAGTGAAAGGTCTGCCACCCGTAGTCCCCTCAGTCCCATCCCGATAGAATGATAAATGTTTATGTCATTCATTAAGACTCTGTTGCAACTTTCTATTGAAAAAATGTCGCCCATATATCTGCCGTGATACAGTACGATGACCGAACCCTCAGGCACTTTGCGTTCCGGCTTTCCATAAAACCGGATGATCCCTCCACTGCGTTTTTTTGCCCGTCCTCTGAACAATGCGTTCTTGCTGTTCAGCCATTCATCTTTGGTCCCTTGGAGAATTTCTTTCGTATGAGGATCGAATATATTTGAATAGCTATACTCGTCAACAGAATATCGCTTTCCATCACAAATAAAAACCGCTTTCCCATCTTCTATTTCCACCGGATATTTTTCAAAATCAAACAATATGTCCACATATCCTTTCCCAAACGATTTTATTATACCTTGGGATACAAGCGGTCGTTCCCAGTCAAAACTCATATTCTTTACACTCAAGTTGTTGCATTTCTCGAAAAGGAACACTCCATTGGCACCGTGACATACGAAACAACAGTTACCACCATCTATAGTAAGCGAATCAACCCCGTCCATATAGAAAAATACTTTATGGGAATCCTCACCGCAAGACTGCAATATAGGTGAATACAGGTCGTATCTGCCCTTGTCGAATCTGACTTCAACGGGGTGATGCATCTCGGAAACTTCTTTGAGAACGGCTCTCACAGCCGGAGCGCAGTCTTCCCCTGTGTCCGGAATAATTCCACGATCTTTCATATATATGACCTCGTGGGCAGAGACAGTAGTGAATGACAGTACTGCCAATACAGCCAGTAAGGCAGATTTAATTTTCATAATAATATCTGTTTGGATTATCAACGGTTTTTATTTGGGGATAGAGATGTACCTTGTCGGTGCTGCATCCGTGGATGCTTACGGCTGCCTCTTCCTTCCATTTGGAGAAGTCGTTGTTTGAAATATCGACATTCCCGCAATATTGGACGTCTATGACGGACAGTCCGGGAAATCTCTGGATTTCATTTTGACTGATGAACTTGTTGTTGCTTATTGTCAAATCTTGTACTGATAGACAATAAACCAACTGGCTTTCAGAAGAATAAATCGTATTGTCTTCAAAAGTGATCTTGCCGTGGTAGAATGTTGAGTTGTTACGACTGGAGGACGGTATCACAGGATCCACTTGAAGCACCGCCTGTGGAGACCAACCGCCGCTGCCAAGTCCCCGGAAAGTGTTCCGCCTTATTATAACATTGCTTATAGGACCACTTTCAAACCAATAATTGGCATCTCCGCATATTCTGATTCCCGCCATCATTGAAGCGAAATCACAGTTTTGTACGATGGCATTCCCGTCGGTCGAAATAAGTATGCTGCGAGCCCTGTTTTTGCGTACTTGGCAATTCATTATTTCTATGTCAGCTCCTCTTTTTTTGTTCTGGATGGCAACTTCGATATTTCGGATAGGGGAAAGGTCTCTGTCGAAAGTCATTATATAACGGTTCTCATCTTGAAAGTCGATAGTTTCCAGTTGCGCTACCAAAACAGTTTGGAGACTGCTACGGTCAATAAAAGCGATGCTGTCTCCTTTTTCAGCGAATTTGAATCCTTCCTGCTGGAAATGTCCGAAAG
>JBJEBO010000458.1:0-7075 GCA_051870155.1 Candidatus Cryptobacteroides sp. | reverse complement strand
TTGAGTTTCATAATTTCAGTACAACAATTTAAAATCTCACAAAAATAATAAATTATTGTACATATTGGACTCTATAGAAGAAGTTATTGAACTAACGGCTAATCAATATGGGATTTTGTCGGTTTTGGAATCCCATTTTCGGAATGCCCGCAGGGCTTCGTGCCTCATAAAATGCTCACACTTTATTGAGCGGTCCTTATAGGCAAGTTCCAACTGGTCATAGATGAAGGAGTCATCAAAGTTTATTGCCTTGGCATCGTCCTTGGTATTTCCGTAGCAAAGCCTCTTGATGCCGGCCCAGTAGATTGCGCTCAGGCACATCGGGCAAGGCTCGCAGGAACTGTAGATTGTACATCCTTCAAGGGAGAAGGTCCCGAGTTTCGCACAGGCCTGCCTGATGGCCATAACCTCAGCGTGTGCCGTAGGATCTGAATTAGGCACCACCCTGTTGGCACCCGTGGCGATGACTTCGCCGTCTTTTACGATGACGGCCCCAAAAGGGCCTCCCCCATTGTCTATATTTTCCTCGGAAAGACGTATTGCCATTTCCATATACTTTGCATCTTCCTCGGTATAATCCGTTTTTTCAGGCAGACCTCTGCCTGACCTTTTATCTTGTAGTTCAACCATATTATAACTAAAGTTTCGCAAATGCAAATATATTCAATATTTGATAATTTTGCATTTGCGAAACTAAGGAATTTTCAAAAAACATTAACGTGCAATACGTGCAGCAGCGTCTTTGTAATACTTCTGATTGACGAATACATCTTCCTTATAAGGGTTGATGTGGCGTCTTCTGGATTCATAAATAATGTATCCGAGGGCTATAATATTGACTATCAAAGCAAGGGCGCTGACGATTGTCATTGCTGTAGGATCTGCATTTGCGCTGCCGCCTTCTACGATGCCGTTGAGAGTGCCGTCGGCATAAAGGGTAGGAAGAGTGGCCCACTTGCTTGAAGTTCCGTCAAGGGCTGTGCACTGGAAGAGAGGGAATACCTGTGCAAACATACACCAGATTGCGAGGGTATAAGCACGGTTCTGGATCCAACCTCCTTTGTTCCAGCATATTGCAGCGATTGTAGGGGCAAGAAGAAGGGCGATTCCGCAGAACCAGGAGTGGGTAGGCAGACAGTTGTATGTATATGCGAAATTCCATACGTCATAGACAACGATATACACCCAGGTCATATCAGGCCAAAGCATATCGGTCTTGTCCTTTGAGCTGTAGATGCTCCACCAAGCAGTCATACAGAAGATATTGAGGATACCGGCGATGCCGTTCATCACATTGTGCCAGCCTCCGTAGAGCCATACCTGCTCAGGAGAAAGGAACCAGCTATTCCAACCCTTGATGGCGGTCTCGAAATCCGAAGCAACTGCGATGAGGATGTTGATAGCCACAATCACGAATGGGAAAGGTTTGAACCAATGCTGTTTGCCGATTCCCCATCCATATTTAATCATCATGAAACCGATACATCCGGCAAGTGCCGCATATAATTTGGCATAATGGAACCAGCCGTTCATATAAATATAGGTCTGGTTGTTCAGAGCCCAGTCGGCACCGGTTGCCGCACCGATCTGGATAGCGACGAAGTAGCAGGTCAGAACTGCAGGAAGGGCAAAAAACATAACGGCACCGCCAAATTTGGTCTTACGTGCGAATTCATTGAGCAGGATGAGGCCGGCGAGGACAGCGAACATCGCGATCCACTGATAAACAGCCATTTCCCCATAAACGTGAAATAACATAATGTTAGAAATTAAATGGTTGGGCAAAAATAATAAATATTTTCTGAAATTATTTTGCTTTTCTGTATTCTGCAGGGGTGAGCCCTGTCTGATTCTTGAAGAATTTATGGAAAGACGGTATCGACTGGAAATTCAGACGATAGCCTATCTCCTTGACTGTCAAATCGGAATATTTCAAAAGATTCTTCGCTTCAAGCACAAGGAAGGCATCGATCCATTCTGTTGCAGTCCTTCCGCTCGCATTCTTCACCAGAGTAGTGAGATATTTGGGAGTCATACACATTTTCTCGGCATAGAAGGCCACGCTCTTTTCAGTCATGAAATTCTTTGACACAAGGGCAAGGAACTCGTCATATTTCACCTGCGCACGGGATTGGGAGTTCTTGGAAGTCAGTTGCCGCGACACCTCATCTTTCCACAAATTGCCGAGCAGGCACATCAGAGAGGTTCCAATCGAGCCGATTGCATTCTCCGTCCCTTCCAGGGAGGTATTGTAGAGATCCGACACCAAGGTATAATAATCGGTCAATATCTTTTTCCCTTCCTCACTGATCTCGATGCACGGACTGCTCAGCAGCCTGACACTCTTTTCGAAAAGGCCGTTGAAATTGATATGGCCTCCATTCATAAAGTCCCTTGTACAAGCCACGAAGACAGCCTCACTCACCATCAGGTTATCCAACTCGCTTTCCCTCAGATGCAGTGTGCTGCCCGGCACATACAAAAGCATTGTGTCTTGAGACACACGGTAAGTGGTGACATTGATGTCTATGTCAAAATGCCCTACGGTGCAATAGATTGCAGCATAGGCATTCAGGCGCACAGGATATTGGAGAAGGGAAAAGGCGTCCTTTCCGCTTATCCGGGTGATTATAAAATCATTCGACATTTCCGTCACTCCGGCGACCCCTGTCATCTGTGCCAATTGGGCTATGTCAATCTCATAATATGGTTCTGCCATATTGTCATGGTTTAGTATTCCTTAACAAAAATAACCAATATTTCCATTCAGACTATCCAGTTTTCCAAATATAAGAAAGATAGATAATTCAAGTGGAAATATGAATATCCACAGGTCAAAAATAGGGATAAAATTTGTGAGATGGTGGATCCGAAAACAAAGTTCAAAACAATAAAACAAGATGAAAAAAAAAATTTTAATTACGGCGGCATTGCTCATCCCTTGCATCCTCCCGGCCCAGCAGAGGCTCACATTGGAGGAATGCAGGCAGATGGCAATAGGCTGCAACCGGGAACTCGGGCAGAGCGCAATAGAGATCGAGATGGCCTCCTGCGACAGGGGCATCGCCCGGGCGAATTATTTCCCGAAGGTCGGGGTAACGGCGGCCTACCTCTATAACAACCAAAACATAAATCTTATAGGAGACGAGGCCTCGGCATTGCTCCGGAACAGCGGCACAATGCTCCAGGGACAATTCTCCGGCAAGATGACGGAATTGACGCAGGCGATAATGTCCAATCCCGCCGCGGCTGCGGAATTTATGAACAGCCCGATGTGGCAGACAGTCCTCGGCTCGCTTTCGCAGACTGATGTTTCAGGAGCGATAAACCACATCGGTTCACAGGTTGACGATGCCCTCCATCTCGATATCCAGAACGTATATCTGGGGGCTGTGACGGTGACTCAGCCGATTTTCGCAGGAGGGAAGGTGATCGCGGCAAATAGGATTGCAGCTCTTGCCGAACAGCTGGCGAAAGACAAATACGACCTTAAGTATCAGCAGGTTATCGTAAATATAGACCAGGCTTATTGGCAGGTTGTGGCAATCGCGGCGAAAAAGGAACTTGCGGAAAGTTACGCGGCCTTGCTCGAAAAGATGGTCGGTGATGTCAACACTCTTGTAGCTGAAGGAGTTGCAACCGAGTCGGACCTCCTGTCAGTCAAAGTGAAGGCAAATGAAGCCAACAGTATGCTTCTAAAGGCAACCAACGGTCTTTCTCTCGCCAAGATGCTTCTCTGCAAGGAAATCGGCCTTCCTCTCGACAGCAGCATAACCCTTGCCGACGAAGGGATTGAAGAGGTGCCGGTGCCGATGATTGGCGGAATAAAGCCGATGGAAGCCGTCTGGGCTGACAGGCCGGAAATCAAGAGCCTGAACGCGGCTGTAGGAATCTATGACAACAAGGTCAAGGTGGCCCGCGCGGATATGCTTCCTACAATTGCAGCAACGGCGAATTATCTCGTAAGCAACCCGAATCTGAACAATGGCTTCAGGAACAGCTTCGGAGGACGGTTTTCGGGCGGTGTGATGGTGAGCATACCTATCTTCCACGGCTATGAGGCGGCATACAAGACAAAGAAGGCGAAAGCCGAGGCCCAGCTCTATAGGAGCAGGCTGGAAGATGCAAAAGAGATGGTATGTCTCGAAGTGACGAAATACACAGACGAGCAGAGCGAAGCGCTTGAGAGTATGCTGATGGCACAATCTAATATGGAGAGTGCGGAGGAGAATCTCAGGACGGCGATGATAGGTTTCGAGGAAGGAGTGGTGGACACTAATACGGCGATGGGCGCGCAGACGGCTTGGCTCAAGGCCCATTCGGAATATATCGAATCCGGAATCGCATTGCAGATGGCTACCTCCAATCTGCGGAAAGCACAAGGTAATATTAATATAGAATAAAAGGAATCATCATTATGGAAAATAAAAGAAGCAGCCTGGCCGCTGGAATAATAGGCCTTATAGTAGTAATAGGAGTTATCGGCGTAGCCGGATATTTTGTCTCCAAGCCCAAACCTGTGACAGTGCAGGGAGAAGCGGAGGCAAGCGAATACAGAGTTTCGGGAAAAGTGCCCGGAAGGATTGAGGAGCTATATGTGAAAGAAGGAGATTATGTCCACAAAGGGGATACGGTGGTATTCATCGACTCTCCTGAAGTTCGTGCCAAACTCGCACAGGTCAACGCATTGAAGGCTGCGGCGGTAGCCCAGAGTACCAAGGCGAAGAACGGTGCCCAGAAGGAGATGATAGAAGGAGCCTATCAGATGTGGCAGGCTGCATTGGTGCAGGAAGAGGTGATGCGCAAGTCTTTCGACCGCATCCAGAGGCTCTACGACCAAAAGGTAGTGACAGCCCAGAAATATGATGAGGTGAAGGCGAAATATGATGCATCCGTTTCGCAGGCAAAAGCGGCAAAGAGCCAATATGACCTCGCCCTCGCAGGAGCACGTGCGGAAGACAAGGCTGCAGCAGCCGCAGTGGTAAACCAGGCGGAGGGAGCATTGATGGAAGTGGAAGGATATCTCGCCGAGCTTTATCTGACAGCCCCATGCGATGGCATTGTTTCTGCGGTCTATCCGAAAGTCGGTGAATTGGTGGGCCAGGGTGCACCTATAATGAGCATAACGGATATGAATGACATCTGGTTTACTTTCAATGTCCGCGAAGACAATCTCCACGGAATGAAGCGCGGAGACATCCTGTCCCTCGCCATTCCGGCCCTTGACGGGAAGACGATAGATGCAAAAGTTAGTTATATGGCGGCAAGAGAGTCGTTTGCGACCTGGCGTGCGACAAAGGAGACAGGTTCATACGATGCCAAGACATTTGAAGTCAGGGCTGTGCCCGAGACGGTTGCGGAAGGTCTGCTTCCGGGAATGACAGTGATTGTGAAATGAGAGAAATAATAAATAGAGAATTACGGTTGTGGAAGCAGAGGCCTGTCTATGTGCTGGCTCCGCTCGGGGCGATGCTGTTCTGCGGTCTGTTTTTCCTGACATTTTTCGGGAAAGGATCGGTGCAGGAACTCCCGATTGCGGTGGTTGACAATGACGATTCCTCCCTCACAAGGAATTTCATCAGGCAGCTCGACGCGACAGAACTCGGTAAAACAATCAGATACGACGATTACGCCTCCGCGAGGGAGGCGATGCAGTCGGGAAAGGTCACAGCAATCTGCATGCTGCCGGAAAATATGTATTCCGATGTGCTCGCAGGACGCAAGCCCACGGCATCCTTCTACCTGAACACGATGTATTATGTGGGAGGAATGATGAGTTACAAGAATCTGCTCACGATGTTCAACCTGAGCATAGGCGCGGTTCAGAGGGAGACGCTCAGGGCTATGGGTATGGCAGAGGACGCGATAATGGCAAAAATCCAGCCCATAGTAATTGATGTCCACCAGATAGGCAATACTACGACAGATTACAACGCCTATCTCTCGAACATCCTCTTGCCGGGCCTCCTGGAATTGCTGACAATCGTCATCGTGGCTTATGCCATAGGAACGGAAATCAAATACGGCACCTCAAGACAATTACTGGAAATGTCCGGAGGATCGTTGGCAAAGGCATTGGTTGTCAAACTGATACCATACACCATAATGTTCTCGGTCCTCGGATGTGCCCTGATGCTCGTGCTCTACGGGCCGATGAATTTCCCTCTTGCGGGGTCAGTCTGGGCGATGATGCTGAACATAGTGCTGATGGTGCTTGCCAGCGAAGCCTTTGCCATCTGCATCGTATCCTTGCTTCCGGTGTGCCGTCTTGCGGTGTGCATCAGCGCCTTCCTCGGCATCCTCGCATTCTCGCTCTCCGGATTCACAGTCCCTCTCGAGCAGATGCCGGGATTCTTCAGGGGCATGGCGGCGATGTTCCCGCTCAGGCCATATTACAATTTTTATGTACAGGAGACGATTTTCGCCTCCGGATTTGCAGGCTGGTGGAAAGAAGTGCTGCATTACCTTGCATTCCTTCTCGTTCCCCTGCCACTGCTTCCGAGACTGAAGAACGCCTTCATATACCTCAACTACCCAAAGGATTGACATTATGAGATATTTCAAAACATTCTGGTCCGATTTCAAACGGCTTTTCCGTGAGGAGTTCAAAGCCGTGTTCAGCGACAGCGGAGTGATCGTGGTGTTCTTCCTCGCGGGCCTGGGTTATCCGCTGCTGTACAACAAGATATATGAGAATGGCAACCTTGAGGACGTGCCTGTGGTGGTGGTTGACAATGCCGACTGCACCGAAAGCAGGAGATTCGTCCGCGAGATGGACGCCACAAGGGAAGTCGAAATCATCGGCAATTGCGCCACGATGCAGGAGGCGGAAAAAATGATGCAGGAACGGAAATGCCACGGCATCATCTACTTCCCTTCCGATTTCGGAGACAAGATAGCCCTGAAGGAGCAGGCCGTCCTGAGCATCTATTGCGATATGGGAAGTTTCTTCTACTACAAGAATCTGATGATGGCTTCGAATCTCGTGATGCTCGACGAAATGCCCCGCATCTCACCCGTGGTGAAGCCCATGTCATTTGAAGAGAACATCCCATACAACCGGAGCAACGCATTC
>JBJEBO010000457.1:0-1519 GCA_051870155.1 Candidatus Cryptobacteroides sp. | reverse complement strand
CTTTCTCCTTGTAAGCAGCAAGTCCTTTGTCAACGAGTTCCTGTTTGATGTCATTGAATACGATTCTTGCACCGGCTTCTGCAAATGCAGTAGCGAGTGCGAAACCTATTCCGTAAGATGCTCCTGTTACAAGGGCAACTTTACCTTCGAGTGAAAAATTAACCATAGCTATTATTAGTTGTATAAAGTGTGTTTTACTTCAATTCCGTAGTTGCGCATCCGTCCATATCGCCATAATCAAGGTTTTCTCCGCACATAGCCCAGATGAATGTGTAATTCTTGGTAGCACAGGCAGAGTGGATGCTCCATTCAGGTGAGATGACGGCCTGTTCGTTCTTCATCCAGATGTGACGGGTTTCGCCAGGCTCTCCCATAAAGTGGCATACTGCCTGATCTTCAGGGATTTCAAAATAAAAATAGACCTCCATCCTGCGATTGTGGGTGTGTGCCGGCATTGTGTTCCAGGTGCTGCCAGGCTGGAGTTCTGTCATTCCCATCTGAAGCTGGCAGGTTGGAACCACTTCCTTGACAAGCATCCTGTTGATGATTCTGTGGTTGCTTTCTTCAAGAGTTCCAAGTTCCATTTTTACGGCTTCTGCCCGTGTTGTGAGATGATCCGGATAGGTGGCGTGAGCCGGGGATGAACAGAAATAGAATTTTGCCGGTTTTTCAGGGTCAAGACTTTCGAAAGTCACCTTGCGGTCACCCTTTCCGAGGTATAGGGCTTCCTTGTAGTCAAGGGGATATGTCTCATTGTCGGCTTTCACGAATCCTTTGCCGCCTACGTTGAAGATGCCGATTTCCCGTCTTCCGAGGAAATACTCGTTGCGGAGGATGTCAATCGGCTTCAATTCAATCGCTTCTTTCACAGGCATTGCACCTCCTGCAATCATTCTGTCGTGCATAGTATAGACGAGGTTGACTTCATCAGGAGTGAAAACTGTCGGCATAAGATAATGCTCCCTGAGTGTCGCCGTGTCGTAATGCTTCACATCGTTTGGATGTGCTGCATATCTGATTTCACTATTTACCTTCATTAGTAGTAATAATAAATTCAAAATCGAAAATAAACTTGGCAAATATAAGCAATAGTGATGAGTTTATCAATAAAATATTATAAAAATGTGACCGTGCACGGAATCTTTTTATTGACGGATTTTCCAATAAATGTTTATCTTTGTGAAGTTTTGAAATAACATTGTAAACACAATATGCCAAAAATATCACAAAGGGGTATCGAGATGCCTTCATCTCCTATCCGAAAACTGACTCCGTTGGCAAATGATGCCAAGGCAAGGGGAGTAAAAGTTTATCATCTGAACATCGGACAACCGGATCTGCCTACGCCGGATGTGGCTTTGGATGCATTAAAACATATTGATAGAAAAGTCCTTGAATACAGTCCGAGCCAAGGCTTCCTCTCCCTTAGGGAAAAACTCGCAGGCTATTATCTGAAATATGGCATCAAACTATCTCCGGATGATATCATTGTCACCAGTGGAGGTTCGGAGGCTGTTCT
>JBJEBO010000456.1:0-7210 GCA_051870155.1 Candidatus Cryptobacteroides sp. | reverse complement strand
CAACCTCCAGGAGCCCTCAATCGTGCTTGTTCGCGGTGGTCGTGTTAAGGACCTTCCTGGTGTACGTTACCACATCCTTAGAGGAGCTTTGGATACTGCCGGCGTAGATGGAAGAACACAGTCTCGTTCTCTCTACGGTGCCAAGAGGCCAAAGAAATCTAAGAAGTAATTTTTAATTAATTTCACCTTTTAATTTTCTGAAAAATGAGAAAAACGAAGCCTAAGAAGAGGATTCTACTTCCTGATCCTAAGTTTCACGATGTGATGGTAACACGTTTCGTGAACAATCTTATGTTGCAGGGGAAGAAGAGTATCGCGTATTCTATTTTTTACGATGCCATTGACATGGTAGGCGAGAAGATGAAAGATTCTGACAAGGCTCCTCTAGATATTTGGAGGAAGGCTCTCGAGAACGTAACCCCTCAGGTTGAGGTTAAGTCACGTCGTATCGGTGGAGCGAACTTCCAGGTGCCTACCGAGGTGCGTCCGGAGAGGAAGATTTCACTTTCTATGAAGAATATGATCGTATTCGCCCGCAAGCGTTCCGGCCACTCGATGGCAGAAAAACTCTGTGCTGAAATCATCGCCGCATACAACTGCGAAGGTGCAGCATTCAAGAGAAAAGAAGATATGCACAGAATGGCAGAGGCCAACAAGGCATTTGCACACTTCCGTTTCTAATCCCCAAAATAAGGACGAACAATGGCAAGAGATCTTAAATTTACCAGAAACATCGGCATTATGGCCCACATCGATGCCGGTAAGACAACAACCTCAGAGCGTATCCTTTATTATACAGGTAAAACCCATAAGATTGGAGAGGTTCACGAGGGAGCTGCCACTATGGACTGGATGGTTCAGGAGCAGGAGAGAGGTATCACCATCACTTCTGCAGCCACCACCGCTTTCTGGCATTACAGGGGAGACACTTATCAGATCAACTTGATCGACACTCCGGGCCACGTGGATTTCACCGTTGAGGTAGAACGTTCTCTGCGTGTGCTTGATGGTACAGTCGCCACTTTCTGTGCTGTGGGACGTGTACAGCCTCAGTCTGAAACAGTATGGCGTCAGGCTGACAAATACGGAGTACCTAAAATCGCCTACGTCAACAAAATGGACCGTGTGGGTGCCGACTTCCTTGCAGTCGTTGAAGAAATCAAGGAGAAACTCGGTGCAAGGGCAGTTCCTATCTGCCTCCCTATCGGTGCAGAGGACAAGTTCCGTGGTATCGTTGACCTTATTGCAAACAAGGCGATTTATTATGACAATACCGAAGAACTAGTAAACTATGAAGTGAAGGACGTTCCTGCAGAAATGCAGGCTGAGGTCGCTTCCTGGAGAGAGAAACTCGTTGAGGCTGCAGCTGAATACGATGAGGCTCTTATGGAGAAATTCTTCGATGATCCTGATTCTATCTCCGAGGACGAAATCATAGCAGCCCTCAGAAAGGCTACAATCGATATGGCGATTGTTCCTGCTTGCTGCGGTTCTTCATTCAAGAACAAAGGCGTGCAGTTCCTTCTCGATGCAGTTATGCGTTACCTCCCATCTCCGCTCGACATTCCGTCAATCAAAGGAACAAATCCTAAGACAGGAGAGGAGGAAGTTCGTCATCCAAATGCAAAAGATCCGTTCTGCGCTCTCGTGTTCAAGATTGCAACCGACCCATTCGTAGGTCGTCTCGCATTCCTCAGGGCATATTCAGGACGTCTAGATGCAGGTACTTATGTGCTTAACACCCGTTCAGACAAGAAAGAGCGTGTTGCACGTTTGTATCAGATGCACTCAAACAAGCAGAACCCGATTGAATTCGTTGAGGCCGGAGACATCTGCGCCGCTGTAGGATTCAAGGATCTCCGCACCGGAGATACAATCTGCGTTGAGAGCAGCCCGATTACCCTCGAATCAATGGAATTCCCTGATCCGGTTATCGGAATCGCCGTAGAGCCTAAGACCCAGAAGGATCTTGACAAACTCGGCATCGCACTCGCAAAACTTGCTGAGGAGGACCCTACCTTCACAGTCAAGTCAGACCACGAGACCGGTCAGACCGTCATCAGCGGTATGGGTGAACTTCACCTTGACATCATCGTTGACCGTCTCCGTCGTGAATTCGGCGTCGATATCAACCAGGGTGCACCTCAGGTTAACTACAAAGAGGCCATCACAGCAACTGTACAGCACCGTGAAGTCTTCAAGAAACAGACCGGTGGTCGTGGTAAGTTCGCAGACATCATCGTTGAGATCGGACCTGCAGACGAAGGTCACACAGGTCTTCAGTTCGTCGATGAGGTTAAGGGTGGTAACATCCCTAAGGAGTTCATCCCATCTGTAGAGAAAGGATTCAAGTCCGCTATGGCAAACGGTGTGCTCGCAGGTTACGAAGTTCAGTCTTTGAAGGTAACTTTGAAAGACGGTTCATTCCACCCTGTCGATTCAGACCAGCTCTCATTCGAGATCTGCGCACGTCAGGCATTCCGTCACGCCTGTCCTAAGGCAAGACCTGTCCTCCTTGAGCCTATTATGAACCTCGAAGTCGTTACTCCAGAGGATTATATGGGAGATATCGTGGGCGACCTCAACCGTCGTCGCGGACAGATCAATGCTATGGACTCCACTACAGGTGCACGCATCGTCAAAGCATTCGTTCCGCTTTCAGAGCAGTTCGGATACGTAACTATCCTCAGAACTATTTCTTCAGGCCGTGCAACCAGCACAATGTCATTCGACCATTATGCTGAGGTTCCTGCAAACCTTGCTAAGGAAGTTATTGAGAAGAGCGGTTACAAGAGCGAGGATGACGAATAACAATTAGTTTAATCGGTAATTTGAATTGATATGAGCCAAAAAATCAGAATAAAACTCAAATCATTCGATCATATGCTGGTTGACAAGTCAGCAAAGAAGATCGTTGATACAGTGTCTTCTACCGGTGCTCGCGTGAATGGTCCTATTCCGCTTCCTACCAACAAGAAGATTTTCACTGTGAACCGCTCGACTTTCGTTAACAAGAAGTCACGCGAGCAGTTTGAACTCAACTCATTCTGCCGTCTTCTTGACATCTATGAGGCAACACAGAAGACTGTTGATGCCCTTATGAAGATGGAACTTCCAAGCGGTGTTGAAGTAGAGATCAAAGTTTGATAGTTTACTACAACAACATAAAAGGGACTGGCCTTCGGGTTGGTCCTTTTTTATTTTCACAACTGCTGATTTTTGTCAATCGTAATAATATTTGACATTCACGTTGAGTGAGAAATAGGGGTTGAAGTCTTCGCCCTTGTGTTCTTCGAGAATTTTGAGAGCTTTCTGTTTTGTTTTGTTGCTCAGGGACTTGTTCTCCTTGATCATATTCATCAGCTTCTCATTCTTTTCCGCACGGATCATTGTTACCGCCGGCTTCATCAGGAAACTTATCGGCATATACACACCGTTGCCGGCATCCCTCGCCTCACACCTGAGAACCTCTCCCTCCGATGTGAGCATTTGCAGCTTCAATATCCCCCATTCGTCTTCCACGATGTGAAGAAGAGCCGTCATATTAGGGTCTGTGCGATGCCACTCAATTACATCCACATATTTCCCGTTGTAGTCGTATGTGCCTTGGAGTTTGAAAGCATTCTTCTTGGAAAAATCCTGGGCCCAGTCCGTCAAATCTCCATACACTATATCGAATAGATCTATTATTTCAGCGAGAGTCAATACGTTCTGTTCTACCTTCTTGGGCAATTTATGGTCGCACTGCAAAAGCTTCTGGTCGTAGTCTTTTGACCTGCCTCCCTTCACGCTTCTGCTTAAAGATACCTTTACCCTGAAATCATCATTTTCAAGGCAATAGCGGGCAAGAGGACCGTATCCGTACATTGCCACTGCGAATTTAGCATATCCGAGCATTCCTTTGGGCGCTGCCTGGGCGATTACAGGCAATTCGTGCGTAGCCATCTCATATTCAATATCCGCCCTATAGTTCATCTGTTTACGCCTGTTTTCCTTGCTCTGTTTCCAAACCCTTGAGAGGATATACTGTGCCGGATCCATATTCTTTGGGGTGATATAAGCCGCTGTAAGCATAAGGATTTGGGGCTCAAGTATTACATCCGGAACATTGATGGTTCCCCCGTTGTTTGCCACCCTGATGATTTTGGTTTCATAGCCGACTCTCGAAAATTCAAGGGAAATCGAATCGGGGGCGTCCTTAAGAGTCAGCCGATACCAACCTTGGCTGTCAGCCGGTACGCCAGTATGGCAGTCCGGACAATATATCATAGCATAATCTCCTGCCAATATTGTGGAGTCCCGAAGGAACACTTTGCCGGTGAAATCGGTTGCCGACATATTTTTACTTGCTGCCAACATAATGATGGACAGCAAGATATATTTGAATATATGGTCTATTTTCATTCGTCTCTATGTTAAAGTCGTTCAGGTTAAGTTCTTTGGAGCTGCAATAGTATGAATAATATTGCAAAAATCGGAGCACAATATAAATCTTTTTTGGTATATTTCGGAATTAATGACATAAAACTAGTATTTATGGATAGAAAAGAATTCCTTAAAAGCTTGGGCCTGTTGACGGCCGGAGCTGCATTCATTTCAAGCGAGCAGAGTCTCAAAGCCGTTACAAAGGCGGCAGGAGTGCCTGAACTGATTGAGTCAGGCGGATTGATGGCTACGGATCCCGAATTGGATTTTCCTGTCAAGGGCTTGAAAGCCTCCGTTAAGGGAGGTCCGGTCAAAGTTGTCATCATAGGTGCTGGAAACAGGGGCAGGGCATATTCACAGTATGCACGTATGTTCCCTGAATGTATGCAAATAGTGGGGGTTTCTGATATCCGTGACAGCCGTAAAAATGCGATGGGCGACAATTTCAATGTACCTCAGGAACATCGTTTCGGGGATTGGAGCGAAGTGTTCAAGGTTCCTAAATTTGCTGATGCGGTTGTTATCGCAACCCCTGATGATACGCATTATCATCCTTGTATGAAGGCCTTGGAATGGGGTTATGACGTACTTCTGGAGAAGCCTGTGGCGCAGAGTGAGAAAGAGTGCACCGACATTGCTGCCCAGGCACATAAATATGGAAGAATCGTCGCTGTATGCCACGTTCTCCGCTATAGTCCTTATTTCAGGGCAATGTATGAGGCCATCCATAAGGGAATGATTGGAAAGATGGTGAGCATCCAGCATATGGAGCCTATCGAGTGCCGCCATATGGCGCATTCTTATGTTCGCGGAAACTGGCGCGATTCAAAGAAGACCACTCCTATAATCCTTGCCAAGAGCTGTCACGACCTTGATATTTTACGTTGGTTTGTTGGCAAACCTTGCAAGACGATTGTTGCCGACGGTTCTCTCACTTGGTTCAAGGAGGAAAATGCTCCTGCCGGAGCTCCGCTTCGTTGTACTGATGGTTGTCCTCACGAGAGCACCTGCCCATATTCCGCTATTGATGTCTATGTCCGCAGGAAACAGCATCTCGGAGTGTTCGACCTCAAGAATCCAAGAGATGAGGATGAGATTATGGCGAAGATTTCCGATCCTAACAATGAGTGGGGAAGATGTGTATATCATTGCGACAATGACCAGCCGGATCATTTCGTGAGCGAGATGGTGTTTGAGGATGGAACCACTGCATCATTCTCTATGGAAGCCTTCACTCCTTTCGGCGGACGTCGCACAAGGGTGATGGGAACAACGGGTTACATCGAAGGCGATGGAAGCACGTTCACGGTATATGAGTTCCGCAGCAATCGCAAATATGTATGGGATAAGAAGTTGTCGGATATCCCTGAATATAAGGGCTCTGGACACGGCGGTGGAGATTTGGCGCTTGTTTGTGATTTTCTTGAGGCTGTGTCAGCACACGATGAGTCCAAGCTTACCAGCAATATCGATGCTTCCATTGAGAGCCACGTGATGGGATTCCGTGCGGAGAAGAGTCGATTGTCACAGAAGAAGGTTAAGGTGTCGCTTTAGATCTCTCCGCTCGCTGCGCTCGGTCTAGATGACAGTCAAGGGAACTCGGTCGAGAAGAAAAATTGAAGGGAAGTCCGGAACCAGTCCGGGCTTCCCTTCACCGCCATTAATACCAAATATTATCTATAGGGGGATGACAGGCTTTTGAGTCACCCCCATTTTTCATTATTTATAGCTGATGACCTTGAGCTGGATGTTGTCGAGATACATACGGCGCTGTTTGTTGCTGGTACGTGAATCGGCATCGTCACGGTATGAACCGATTCCGATTGCGTCACCGTTCTTAACAGTCACAGTATATGTATATCTTGTCCACTTGTAGTCGTCGTCAGAAGCAGTTGGGATACGGAATTTGTGAACCTCTGTTTCTGAAGGAGTACCAATTTCGTGATTGATATAGCTTGATTCATCCTGACGCTCAGAGTTGTTGTAAACCTGTACGATGCAGGTTGCAGGGTCATATTTATATGGGATTGATGTTCCTGATGTCGGATCCATATATGGTGCTGCATCGAATGAAACTTCTACAACGGCTGTGCCTGACAGACAGGTGATTGCAGGTGTTACAATCTGCGCGCACTTGCTGCTTGCACCTATTTTCACCTCTCCTGATGCCATACATAGGGCTCCGGCGGTATTACTCTCAGGAGCACAACCCCAATCTTTGAGTCTTGTATCGGGAACGTGCCATTTGAATGTGTTCATAAGTCCGCTGTGTTTCTCCGGACCGCAATATGCGAGTTTTCCGCCAGCTATCGGATTCTCTCCTTTGGCCATATAATTTTCGTAATAAGACCCCGTGCTTGTCAATGCCCAGCTTGGGAATCCTTCCACGCAGGCACCTCCGAAGCACCATTCGCTGAAGTCCTCGTAGAGGATGATATCACCAGCCGATGCTGTGGCTGAAGGCATTGTCACGACTTTAGATTTCTCCGTGGTGATCTTGGTTACTGTGCTGAGACCGTAGTCTGTTGCAGTCACTTGGATCCAATAATCTTTGCCGGCATCAAGTCCCGCCACCATAAATTGTGGAGAGTACATATAAGGAATATTCCTGGTGCTGCTGAAGATGCTGGTGTTGGCAGGGAAGATGAATGCTGAATGGAGCTTCGTGCAGGCTTCGTCAGTATATGTTGCGAGCCTGTATGCGGTAGCATAATCCTTGTCGAAATCCTTCCAGTTGGATGCAGTCCATCTTACACCATACTGTGATGCATTCACGAACGCAACC
>JBJEBO010000455.1:0-7235 GCA_051870155.1 Candidatus Cryptobacteroides sp. | reverse complement strand
TACAAGTCCTAATTCTCTCATGGTGAAGTTGTTGTAGCACATTGCATAAATCGGAACTTTAGGTCTGAATTCTGCAAGATAGCGTCCTGTCCTGCCTGTCCAGGTGTCCAGGATTATTGCCTTGACAGGTATTTCCTGAGTAGATGCCACAAGACTTCTTGCCAGCACTGCGGCAATCGGCTTGGTGACTTTCTCAAGATTCAGTCCAAGGGAGATGTCGATTGATTTTTCCGCTTCAATTGCAATCTTATACATAGTTCTGACCGCTTCTACCGGATATTTCCCGTTAGCCGTCTCACCACTTAGCATAATAGCATCTGTGCTTTGGAAAATCGCATTAGCCACGTCCGTAACCTCGGCCCTTGTCGGTCTCGGATTCTCAATCATACTATGGAGCATCTGTGTGGCGATGATGACCGGTTTTTTGCGAGTGCGACATTTCTGTACAATGTTTTTTTGAATAAGAGGTATCTTCTCCGCAGGAATCTCAACCCCAAGGTCTCCCCTTGCCACCATCACTCCATAACAATAGGTCAGGATTTCATCAAGATTGTCAATTCCCTGCTGGTTCTCAATTTTGGAAATGATTTTCAGATGGCTTTTTTTCGCATCAAGAATGGCCTGGATTTCCATCAAGTCCTCTTTGCTGCGTACAAAAGAATGTGCAATGAAATCAATATTTGCCTCAATTGCCCAATCAACGAATTTCTTGTCTTTTTCTGTGAGAGCCGGAAGAGAAATATGTACATTGGGGACATTGACACTTTTCTTTCCTTTGATTACTCCGTCGTTTTGGACCTCGCAAAGAAGTTTGCCTGCTTCTTTTCCTGTTACGAACAGGTCAATAGCACCGTCATCCACAAGGATATGTGCCCCTACAGGAACATCTTCTGTAAATTTGGCGTATGTAGTGTAAAGAACGTTCTGATTTGAACGACAGTCAGTTCCGTCGTGAATTTCAATCCAGTCCCCTGAGGTAACCTTGAACCCTACGGATGATTCCATTGCCGTCAACCTAACTTCAGGACCTTTGGTGTCAACAAGTATCGCTATTTTGTCCGATACTTTCCTGATGTTGTCAACTATTGTCTGAGCACCTTCGATACTCGCATGTGCGGAGTTGATTCTCGCCACATTCATCCCGTTCAGATACAATTGTTTAATGAAGTCAACACTGCAATTGATATCCGAAATCGTGCAGATGATTTTTGTCTTTTTTTCCAGCATTTGTCAAAATCGTTATATGAAGCCGCGAATTTAAGCATTTTTTTTATACCTTTGCCGCCGTACTGAAAACTAAACCGTAAACCGATGTCTGTTTTAATAAGAAAAGTTGAAAGCGAAAAGGATCTGAAGTCTTTCATAGAATACCCCAACTCGCTCTATAAGAATATCCCTCAATATATTCCCGCTTTGTATATGGATGAGCGTGCGACCTTAGACAAAAATAAAAACGCCTCATTTGATTTTTGTGAAGCAGACTATTTCCTCGCATATAAAAACGATGAATTGGTCGGAAGGGTGGCCGCGATAATGAATCCGAGGGCGAACAGTACCTGGAATAAAAAGGAGGTCCGTTTCGGATGGATTGATTTTATAGATGATGAAGAAGTGTCTTCTGCTCTTCTCAAGACTGTAATTGATTGGGGACTTGAACGTGGAGCTGATGAAATTGCCGGTCCGCTCGGATTCACAGATTTCGACCCGGAAGGAATGCTTGTGGAAGGCTTTGACAGGAAGGGAACGCTTGTGGCAATCTATAACCATCCTTATTATATGAAGCATCTTGAGAAGGCCGGATATAAAAAAGTGGTGGACTGGGTTGAATATCTGATCAAGGTACCGGATGAATTGCCTGAACGTCTTACGAGAATCGCTGCAATCATTCTTGAAAAGAACAAACTCCACGTCAAGAAGCTAACAAGGAAGATTATCCACGATGAGGGATATGGAAGAAAGTTCTTCAATCTCATAAATGAAACCTATTGTGTACTCTATGGATATTCACATTTGTCCGACAGGCAGATTGATCAGTATGTGGCTCAGTATCTCACATTCATCAATCTGGATATGGTATGTTTCATTGAAAACGAGCAGGGCGAACTTGTGGCTGCCGGAGTTACTATGCCATCCATAGCTGATGCTTTGAAGAAATGTGACGGCAAACTCTTTCCTACCGGATGGTATCATCTGCTCCGTGCCCTTGGCGGATCAAGCGATACACTCGAGATGCTACTTGTCGCAGTGAAGCCTGAATACCAGAACAAGGGAGTCAATTCGATTTTGTTTGCCGACCTTTTCCCGGCAATGAAGAGGCTTGGATATAAATATGCTGAGAGCAATCCGGAGCTTGAGACCAACGACAAGGTTCAGTCCCAATGGACAGGATTTGACTTTGAGCAGCACAAGCGCAGGAGGGTTTACGGCAAAAAAATCTGATGGAGGGAAATTCAATCAATCGTAATAGAATGTTGCCTCCCCTTCCGGAGAGGATGCGCCCGCACAGTCTTGAAGACTATGTCGGGCAGAAGCATCTTGTCGGAGAAGGATGCATTCTCAACAATATGCTCAAGACGGGGAACCTGACTTCATTCATCTTGTGGGGTCCTCCAGGAGTTGGCAAGACCACTCTCGCACGAATTGTTGCAAACAGTCTTGACCGAGAGTTCTTCACCCTGTCTGCAGTCAGTGCCGGAGTGAAAGATGTCCGTGAAGTCATTGACCGTGCCAAAGGAAATTCCGTCTTTTCATCCGCAGCATCACCAGTTTTGTTCATAGACGAGATACATCGCTTCAACAAGTCGCAGCAAGATGCTCTGCTTGGAGCTGTAGAAGATGGCACTATAATCCTTGTTGGAGCCACCACGGAAAACCCCTCGTTCGAGGTCATCACTCCCCTTCTTTCAAGATGTCAGGTCTTCGTCCTAAAGTCTCTTGGAAAGGATGATCTGGAGGATTTGATGTATCGTGCGATCAAAAATGATGAGATCTTGAAGGATTTGGACATCTGTGTACAAGAAACAGAAGCACTTTTCAGATATAGTGGAGGCGATGCCCGTAAGTTGTTGAATATCTTGGAAATAGTTATCGGCTCTCAGTTGAGTAACAAAAAAGTTATTATTGATAACAAAAAAGTTACGAGCTGCTTGCAGGAGAATATGGCGATTTATGACAAGAGCGGAGAGATGCATTACGACATTATTTCTGCATTTATCAAGAGTGTCCGAGGCTCAGATCCTAATGCTGCCGTATATTGGTTGGCGAGGATGCTTGACGGAGGTGAAGATCCCCTTTTCATAGCAAGGCGTCTTTCCATACTCGCTGCCGAGGACATTGGACTGGCCAATCCAAATGCTCTTCTCCTTGCCAATGCCTGCTTCCAAACAGTTCAAAACATAGGAATGCCGGAAGCGAGGATACCGCTTTCTGAAACCACTATTTATCTTGCTTCTTCTCCGAAGAGCAATTCTGCATATCTTGCCATCGACGATGCATTAGGAGTGGCAAAGCAGACCCAGACGGCATCTGTTCCCCTCTACTTGAGGAATGCGCCAACGAAACTTATGGATGAACTTGGATATGGAGATGGCTACAAATATGCCCACGATTTCCCAGGGCATTTTGCCGATCTGGAATTTATGCCAGACGAACTCCAGGGACACAAATTTTATGAGCCGGCAGACAATCGTCAGGAGGAAACCCTCCGCACTCGTTTATCTTCTCTTTGGAAAAAGTATAAATATTAGAGTAAAAAATCAATCTTAGAACGGATAGCCTACGCCGAAATGCAATGCGAAATTATCCTTTTTGAACCATTGAAGGGCAGGAACCCAGCTATTGGTTCGTGATGGGTCGTGCACTTTCAGACCAAGATCGAGACGAAGCAAGAGGAAATTGAGATCAACTCTCAAACCTATGCCCCAGTTTGCCGCTATACTTTTACCGAAATTCTTGAAAGTGAACACCGGGGAGCGGAGCGGATCGTCAGAAGGAGTTTCCTTAAGCGTCCAAACATTACCCATATCCCAGAATGCTGCACCTTCAAGTTTCCAGAATAGATGGAAACGATATTCTATATTTGCCTCAATTTTCATATCTCCGCTCTGATTCGGAATAATGAACGATGGGTCTTTAGGCTCAAGACCTGGTCCAACGCATCTTGCCTGCCAGCCTCTCAAGCTGTTGGCTCCTCCTGCATAGAACAATTTTTCAAAAGGCAGGGCTGTTGAGTTTCCGTAGGCATATCCTACTCCTCCGAGCAGTCTCACAGCAATCGCCTGACCGTTGTTCTTTCCGAACTTCCAGGTCTTTCCAATGGTAGCTTCACCCCTGACATATTGTGAGAAAGGTGTGTTCCATATCATTCCTGATCCTTCAGAATCCTTGACCATCAGAGGCTTAAAAGCACTAAGCAGATTGCCGGCAAGGTCAATGGACAGACGCGCGTAGAACGATGACACCTTAGGAACCACTTCCGTACTTGTCGTATAATAAAGGGTTGTTCCTAATCCAAGGTCAAAGTGGTCCTGGTATGAATTCTTCATAAATGGGTCGTTTGCGAGGGATTCATAGAATGAAGGATCAAGATTGAAAAGCCTGACTATGTTCAGCTGGATTGGATAGAACTGATAAAAGAATCGGTTTTTTACACTTCCATTGAAACCTAAAGATGTTGATATGATGTTGCGTCTGTATTCCGGACGATCCTGATAATTGTATGAGACGTTGATTTCTGTACGTGGCATATTCGGTCCGGGGAAAAGCCTGTAAGGAAGGAAGATGAATTTTGGAAAACTCAGTCCCGCGGATACACCAAATTCATTTGAGCGGATCGAATTGTTGAATTTGAACTGGAAATTGCCCATAAAGCTTAGGTTCAGCCATTCTCCGCCCCTGAATATGTTCTTGTTGTAATATGAAATCTGCGGTGATATTCCGAAAAGACCGGTGGAATTCACTGATGCTTCGAGATTCAATTTGAATCCGTGGAGCTTTGAAGGGGAAAGATTGATGTCGCAGTCAACGGCATTTTTGCCTGATTTTGTCGTCGCAATATTCACGCTGCTAAACATCCTAATGGCAGAAAGCCTTGAGTATGTAGTGTTTATATCGGTTTCCCGGTAAAGTGAGCCCGGAGTGAGGGTAGTCAGATTTTTTAGGACATTAGGCCTTATTTTCAGACGGGCCGGATGGGATAAAGTAATGTCTCCGATGTAATATCTCTTGAGTGGCGAAGCATTCTTTGGACTTTCGTTCCTAGTATATTCATTGATACGATATTCAAGAATGGCGCTATCCGGACAGGTGAGAGTATCGGCTTCAAAGAAATAATAGTTTTTGGAGAAGTCATAAAAACCTTTGTTCCTGAGAACTTTGCTGGAACGAACAGTTTCTGCTTCAAGGGCTTCTTCGGAAAGCATCATTCCCGGGCGTATAGTGACGTTAAGCGTATCAGACAGGAACTCCCCTGCTATTTCCCCATCAGGAAGCACATAGTTTATCTTTTTGACAGGAAACTGTTTGCCCAAGGTTACCTTATATGTCACTTTTGCCTTTTTATTCTTTATTTCCACTTCACTTTCAACCTTCGAGCCGTAATATCCGAGATATTCAAGGTGGTCCGATATATTCTCTTCGGATGTCTCCACAGCATCTGGATTGAAAACAACCGGTGCGACTCCAATCTTTTGGACGAACTTGTCCCATCCCTTCCCTTTTCCATTAGTCCAGTTATAGACGTTAAGGAAAGGATTCCATCCGAAAATGAAATAGGAATTTGGCTTTTGGCTTATATAAGGATCTATCTTGTTGGTATTGAATTTTTTGTCGTTTGTCACCACAATATTGTTAGATGCAAGGCGCGACTCTCCTTCCTGCAAAACTTTTGTCGTGCTGCAGGAAGAAATGGCGGCAATGAATATAGCCGTGAATAGGATTAGGGCGAAAGGTTTCATTCGTCAGTCCATCAAAGCAGAATTGAATTCCCGGATGCAAATTTATTCCAATTCATCTTAAATGACAAAAATAATGTGCCAAATATTTAATTTATTCAAATATATGTATATATTTGCGCCTTGTAAAAATCCGACTTAGCCGGATTGTTGAATTTTGACTAAAGTAACTTAATCACATTGGCTAAATGAAAAACAAGTACATTGATCTGATTGAACAGACTTTTGAGTTTCCGCAGGATGAGTTTCGTGTAGAAGATGGTGAATTGGTCTTCCACGACATTCATATGATGGATATAATCAACCAGTATGGCACTCCCCTGAAGATAACTTATCTCCCAAAGATTTCCTCCCAAATACAGAGGGCTAAGAGAATGTTCAATGTAGCTATGGCGAAGGCCGATTACAAAGGAAGTTATCATTATTGCTATTGTACCAAAAGTTCACATTTCGAATTTGTTCTTCAGGAGGCGCTCAAGAATGACATCCATCTCGAGACTTCATCAGCATTCGATCTCAATCTGATTGAGGCACTTGAAGCAGAAGGTGCAGTGGACAAGAATCTGTTCATTATATGCAATGGCTTCAAGAAACCAGCTTATGTGGAAGGAATCGCCAATTTTGCCAACTCCGGATGGAAGAACATCATTCCTGTGCTTGACAATATGAATGAGTTTGAGCAACTTGACGAGCTCATCGACGTACCTGTCAATCTTGGAATCCGCATTGCCTCAGAGGAGGAACCTACATTTGATTTCTACACCTCAAGGCTTGGAATCAGATATAGCGACATTGTGCCTTTCTATGCCAATGTTATAAGCAGAAGCGGCAAATTCCATCTGAAGATGCTGCATTTCTTTATTAACACCGGAATCAGGGATACGGCATATTATTGGAACGAGTTGGCCAAATGCGTCAGCGTCTATTGTGACCTCAAGGCTCTCTGTCCGGAACTTGACTGTCTGAACATCGGAGGCGGCTTCCCTATCAAGAACTCCCTCGCGATGGATTTTGATTACGAATATATGGCGGAAGAGATCATTGCCCAAATCAAGACTATGTGCAACGCTCGTGGAGTGCAGGAACCGAACATATTCACTGAATTCGGAAGCTTTACCGTAGGTGAGTCCGGTGCGACCATTTTCCAGATTTTGGATGTGAAGCAGCAGAATGACCGCGAGAGATGGTATATGATTGACAATTCGTTTATGACAACGCTTCCTGACACCTGGGGTATCAAGCAGAGGTTTATACTTCTTCCTATCAACAAATGGAACGATAAAT
>JBJEBO010000454.1:0-1542 GCA_051870155.1 Candidatus Cryptobacteroides sp. | reverse complement strand
AATTTTCTGCACCGTCTCAAAAAGGATTTCAGTTTTGAGGAAAGTCATTGTCTGAGAAATAATCTGAGGAACACTCCCTGTGAAAGTCTTCTCACGGAAGTTGTTCGGACTCTTGACTTTGCCCTCAGGGAATACAACCACATCCACCTGAAGATACTTGAAGAACTTTTCAGGATGCTCGCAAAACATCATTGCAGCAACATTCTTCAGAAGCCTGTTCTCCGACGGGCCGGTAAACAGATTCATCTGCTCCAAAATCTCCTCAAGAGGCTTCCTCATCACATCCTGAGCCAAGCGGCTGCCGGTCTTGACAAGATGATCACGAAGAAGGACAAGAGAAATGTCATCCAACGAGATCTCCGGATTGCCTTTCTCATCAAAAGGCACCCTCCCAGACAAATCCCTCAATTCGTCAAGAACTTCGCCCTTCGCAATAATACTGCTGGAACCGCAACGGACATAGCAATACTCCTTAGTAATGCTTTTGGCAGTGACATTCTCCGGAACAGTATATGGCCTGTTTACCCCGGACGGGCACCAAATGACCAGCGCCTTTTTCCCATCAACATCTTCCACGCTAGTCCTCGGCATATAGTATGGAGCAATCTTGGCATTGTAGCCAATCATCTCCTGCAGTATGCCATCAATACGGCTCTCATCTATCCCGACAACCGGTCGATTGGCAACCCCATTCTCGTCGGTATCGACACCAACGATGACATAGCCACCGCCAAGATCGTCAATATCATTCGCAAAAGCACAGATGCTATGGTAAATTGAAGCTGGATTCCAACCGGCCTTGAACTCAACCCTATTGGATTCTATCCGCTGCTTGTTCAGCAAGTTATCTATGTTTATCAAAAGTGACATTTCAATAATGCAAAAGTCTGTTTCTTACAAAAATATCAATAAAAACTGAATAGTAGCCATTTCAACAGTATCTATCCAAATCAACAAATCAAGTTGAAAAACATCAACCGAAAGAGAACCGTTGAGGCGAAAAATTATATTTCCTGCGTAGCAGAGAACTTAGAACCTGAAGATTTGCCATTGACATTTTATCGTTGAAAAACACATTGGTAATACAATCCTTTGGCAGATTAAGATACACAGGAGCCTGAGACTCAACTCTTTCAAACAGAACCAAACGCATCTCATCTTCAGCTTCCGAATTCATCCCCGTCGTTGCATTAATCTTACTCTTAGACGTAACAAGCCTATGTATCATAATATATCTCAAGAGCTCATCTTTTTGCCGAGCAAGTGTTCGTTCAACCATCCCTGAAACTGTATCATAATAAAAGACAGTCAGCAACGGCACCTTCTTCCCTAGTTTTTCAAGCGCTCGTATAGTTCTCTCAACATCAAGCTCTATACATATCCCATTTTCGCCTGCATAGTTTTCCCACAGGCAAACATTATCTGAAGTTTTGCACAAACTACATACTCCCCAGTGAGAAATTTCATTGGCATCTTTCTGGATGGCAAATTTGACAATATCTTCTGGCAAATTTAGCGCTGTGACAATTTTCTGAAAAATAT
>JBJEBO010000453.1:0-7262 GCA_051870155.1 Candidatus Cryptobacteroides sp. | reverse complement strand
AAGCACACTACTCGTCAAGATGGAAAGTGGCGACAGCGACATATCCAGTATTTTGGAGATTCCTGGAGTGACAGGGGTAGAAAAAATTTTCAAAAGTTTCAAAGGGAAAGAGGAACTTGAGAAAAAATTCGGCTTGGACAGATGGTATGAAATACAGATTTCAGAAGATTCTGATTTCGAATCGGTTGTCGCAAATTGTAGTAATATATCGACAGTTTCCCTTGTGGAATACAACAGCATCGCCCAAAAAGCAAGCGACGGAGTGACATTTCCCTATTACCCTGAAATTCAAACAAAAGCAGAGGGTACCACGAACGGTCTTCCATTCAACGATCCTTCAATCTCGGACCAGTGGCACTATTACAACCAAGGTAACGCCGCCATAGCCACAAATGCCTATAAAGGAGCAGATATAAATGTAAAAGATGTTTGGACTAACCTCACCTGCGGAGACCCTTCAATCATCGTAGCGGTAGTTGACGAAGGTGTCAAATACGACCATCCCGATCTGAAGGCAAATATGTGGGTGAACGAAAAGGAGTTAAACGGACAGAGCGGAGTCGATGACGACGGCAACGGCTATGTTGATGACATCTACGGATATAATTTTGTAGATGATGGTCAGCTTTCCTGGAACAAGAAAGGAGATGTAGGACACGGCACCCACTGTGCCGGTACTATTGCAGGCGTAAACAACAACAATCTTGGTGTGGCAGGAATAGCTGGAGGAAGTGGTAACGGTGACGGATGCCGTATTATGAGCTGCCAGATACTATCCGGAGAAAATGGTGGTTTGGCCAAGCAGGCTGCCAAAGCAATCAAATACGCGGCAGATATGGGAGCATCAATTATTTCAAACTCTTGGGGCTACAAAAAAAGTTTTGCTTCCGATGACGCATACATAAGGACGGTAGGCTCCCTTGAAATCGATGCCATACATTATTTTGAGGCTTCTGCCGGCAACAACAAGGCATTGAGCGACGGAAATATAGCAATCTTTGCTGCCGGTAACGAATCTAACAACTTTGCTCATTATCCAGGAGCATTCTACGACATCATAAGCGTGTCGGCATTCGCTCCAGATTTCCTTCCGGCATATTATACAAACTACGGACCTGGGTGTAACATTACGGCTCCAGGCGGAGAGTACTACCTTGGCTCAAGCGGTGATAAGAGCGCAGTGCTGTCAACTTTGGTTTCATCCATAAGCGGAAGTGACTACGGATATATGCAGGGTACTTCGATGTCCTGCCCTCACGTTTCCGGAGTAGTAGCACTCGGGCTTTCGTATGCTCAGAAGCTCGGCAAGACATTCACTGTGAATCAATTCAAGCAGTTGATTCTTGCTTCTACCAATGACATAGACACAAGAATAGGGGCAACCAAGGAAAAGACCTATTATATGAACATAAAACCAGCCCTGTCAATGGCTCCTTATTACCATCAGATGGGAACTGGAGCGATTGACGCATGGAGACTTATGATGCATATAGAAGGAACGCCTTGTCTTACCGCCACTATTGGAACAAAACAATGGATTGACCTGTCAGAACATCTTGGAAGCTCCTCTGTAAGCTTGACTTACCTGAATGTTGACGTTCCGGATGAAACAGTGGAAGCCCTCGGACTCCAAAAAATCAAGGGATCGGCTTCAGGCAGCAACACACCTGTTCCGGAAGGCGATTGCTATGCATACGTTCAGTTCGGAAGGCTTTATATACATCCGACCAAGATTGGTTCAGGCAATCTCACAGTGACGGCAGTGGGAGGCGGAGACCACCTCGGAGGTGGCAGCAATCCTCCGGGAGGAATGGAAATCAATACGAAGATTTCAATAATTTCACGTGAAGCAAACGGCAATAACGGTATAGGAGGATGGTTATAATGAGAAAAATATTAACAGCAGTGTTCGTAACACTCACAACATTGGCTTTACTGTCTTGCAAAAAAGATAATCCGAAAGAGGAAATGAGTTTAGAAGGATGCTGGGAACTGACATCCGTCCAGACTAAAGCTGCAACGATAGGAGATGTGACAGTGGAAGTTTATCTTGAGTTCGGCAAAGAACAATTCACTGTATATCAAAAACTTGGCGATACACGTTTTACAAAATATGCCGGAAGTTACACTTTGTCAGAAGGAGTGTTGACGGGAACTTATTCTGACGGACAACCCCTTTCTTCCAAGTACACAGTGACATTGGAAGACAACCGGCTTATATTGGAAACTTCAGGAGGAAAAGAAGCTGATATTTATAATAAAATAGACACGATTCCAGAATCTGTCATAAAACAAGCGTTTTAAGGAATCTTGACGATTTGGAATTTCCGATTGCAATTCGCAAATTTGCAAATTGTAACAAACCTAACAAACGCATTTTATGAAACAATTTCTGAAAATGACCCTTGCGAGCATCTTGGGAGTGCTTCTCGCAGGGCTCATTCTAATCTTCCTATCAACAGCTATGATTGGCTCAATTGCAGCACTCGGACAGAGCCAGGCTGTAATGCCGCGTGAGGCAGTGCTTGATGTGAACCTTTCCACACTTGAGATTGTTGAACAAGCAAGCGACGATCCTTTCAGTTCACTTTCTTCTGCTTTCAACGATTCTGAAACAAGAACCCAGATTGGTCTATATAAGGCTGTTCGCGCAATAAACGAGGCGGCCCTTGACCCAGCTATCAAATTCCTTTATCTCCGTGCAGACGGAGTATCCGGGGGGCTGGCAAGCATAGAGGAACTGAGAAAAGCACTTGTGAATTTCAGGAAACAGGGAAAAGCAGTGATTGCCCTCAGTGAAAATCCTGGTAACGCATCATATTACCTCGCATCTGTAGCAGACAAAATCTATCTTTATGGCTACAGCGGAGGAATGAATATGATCAGCGGTCTTGGAAGTAATATAACCTATCTGAAAGATCTTCTTGACAAGTTGGGAGTGAATATGCAGCTCATCCGCCACGGCAAATACAAATCAGCCGGCGAAATGTATATCAAAAACGACATCAGCCCTGAAAACAGACAGCAGCAGGAAGAGATGCTTGCAGCAATATGGAAAACATACGGAGGCGAGATGGCACAGGCAAGAGGAAAGTCTATCGAGGAACTCGACGAGCTCATCAATAGCCTCAAACTCAATGAGCCACAGGATCTTCTCAATAACGGACTCGTTGATGCACTCGTGTCAAAAGAGGAATTCGGCGCTGAACTCTGCAAGTTCTACGGTTGCGAGAAACAGTCTGAAATAAGCAGTATCTCCCTTGCAGACTACGCTTCACTCAAAGTTCTTCCGAACATCAAGGCAAAAGACAAAATCGCTATAATTTATGCAGACGGTGAGATTGTTGACGGGAACGGTGCAACAGAAGTCGCAGGAAGCAGATTTGCAAAAGTCATTTCCGACATCCGCAAAGATGAATCAGTCAAAGCTGTGGTATTCAGGGTCAATTCCCCAGGCGGAAGCGTCTATGCATCTGATATGATCAAGGAAGAAATTGATCTTCTTATGGAGGAGAAAACCGTAGTTGCTTCATACGGAAATTACGCAGCATCAGGCGGATATTGGATTTCCAACGGTTGCAGCCATATTTTCACAGATGCTACGACCCTTACAGGATCAATTGGAGTGTTCAGTCTCATACCTGATTTCAGCAAGACTATGAAGAATATTGCGCACATCAATATGGTGACCGTAAAAACTCACAAACATTCCGATATGTACGGAGGTATGAGAGCCCTTGATGCAGAGGAACTTGCATATATGCAAAAATCCGTTGACAATATATATGACAGATTCACAGCTACAGTTTCAGATGGTCGCGGACTTGATGTCAAATTTGTGGATTCGATAGCACAGGGACGTGTATGGGCAGGTTCCGAAGCATTGGGAATCGGACTTGTTGACGAAATCGGCACACTTGAAGATGCAGTCCTCTATGCTGCCGCTGCTGCTGGAAACGCAGATCTTTCCGCTTGGAACATAGCTGAATATCCAAAACCACTTACCTTTGCTGAGCAGCTTCTCGACAAAATTAACAACAGAAACGAACTTGTTCTGTCAGGCACGCAGTTCGAGGGAGTGGAGAGAGCTTTCAGAAATGCAGAGGCTGAGAACGGAAAAGTCTATGCCCGTATCCCATACGAGGTTACAATCTACTAATAAGCAGAATTTTCACGGTTCCGTCGGTTATTCTGACGGAATCGTCAATTCTCTCGCCAAGAACAGCGAGAATATGAGATGAATCACTATCGCCGTCAAGCGAAGCCAAAATGATGGAGGCATCCTTGGCGGCGATATTATATTTTTTGTCTGTGAACCAGTCACTCAGTTTCTTCCTGCCCTTCATTCCGAGCGGACGGAACCAATCCCCTGGCCTCCAATGTCTTAAAAAAATAGGGAAAGCAACCTTGTCTGCATCAAGAGCAATCCTCCCCTGGGGTTGTTGCAAAGGGAAATCTTCCGCCATATCCACAGTGCTGACGACAATGCGCGTTCCTCCGAATGAATATTCTCCGTCAGAACAAATTGCAATTTCCTCATCTTCAATTGATTTATCTGAAGACAACGGAATGACAACAAGTTCGGATGAAGACGTTATAAGCCTATGCGAAAGAGAAAGGAAAGTCTTTCCAGAAATAGTTTTACCTGAACACAAAAGTCTGTCAATAGAAGAAATTACTGACGGATTGAAACCGAAGGGCTCCAACAACCTATATAAGACATATTCGTGATTGGCGGCGAGTATCCGGTCTATGCTGAAACGGGTCTCCCCCTCTCTTTCCGCAGTTTTGAAGTCCCCGAGAGAGTTGAAATAATCGTCCGCAATGTTAAGAATGGAGGCATAGAGCCGAATATCACGGTTGATGGTCCGGATAAAAGAAGGGTTTATGGATTCGAAAACAGGGAATACAAGATTGCGGATCTTGTTTCTCTTATATTCTGTTTCAGAATTTGTATGATCTTCCCTCCAATGAATTCCACATGCACGGGCAAAACCTTCTATCTGATCCCTGGTGAAGGTCAATAAAGGTCTTACAAGGGCTACATCACCCCCATAAGGGACATAAGCTATTTCCTTCATCCCGGAAAGTCCCTTTATCCCTGTACCTCTCAACAAATTAAGTATCAATGTTTCAGCATTGTCGTTGGCATTGTGCGCCACGGCAACTGCCGAATAACCATATTCATTGCACAAAGATGCAAACCAACGGTATCGGAGTTCACGGGCCGCCATCTCTATGCTGACGGAATTCGTCGAAGCGAAATCCTCGGTATCAAAAGAACTGGTATGCAGGAGAACCCCGTGCTCTGAAGCCCAGGAAGCAACGAAATCTGCATCTGCATCGCTTTCCCCTCCTCTGAGGCAGAAATTGCAATGAGCTAACGCAAAGCGCGGAGCGATACTGCTGTGGGCAAATAGTTCAGCCATTGTAATAGAATCCACTCCCCCACTGACGGCAAGCAAAAAACAAGTTTCCCGGTCTTCTTCGAAAAGAGGACCGAGAATACTCTTCAGAATGCCGTCAAACCGCTTCTGCATAATTATGACTTGGTGGAAATCGTATAAACGAAACCGAATGAAAGCGACTCCTTGAACTGTACCCTCTGACGACCGTCAGGGAATTTGTCAATATCCTTCTCTGACTTAATCAGAACCTTGTCGTCATAGATGAGGTTCGTTGTGAACATAAGGGAGAAATATTTGGCCAGTTTCCACTCAACCCTGTTGTCCCAGTTCACACGGATGTTCTGAGGACTGTCGAGGTAATCGGAGAACAGAAGAATCTGGGAGGTATATTTGAAATTGTCATTGACATTCACCTTTATATCCAGTTTCAACTGGGCACCAAACTCGAATTTGGCTGATCTGTAGTCACTTCCTTTTATTTCCTCCACATTCTCGTGTCCTTTCTTCAATTTCATTCCATAAGCCGACCTGATGTCTTCCATAGTCACGATGACGAAACCTCCTGTGAGAGGTGAAAAGTTTATGGACAACCATTTGAGAGGATTATAATCGAGACCGAGCGCGAGGTTCGTGTATGCAGGAGAAAGGAATCCTGATTTCAAAACCCTCGCATTCACCCAATCCTTCCTGCCAGGATCCACTCCTTCCTCAAAAGGATTTCCATTGGCATCCGTTTTTGGCACAGGATAATCATAGGTGGTGGAGAACTGGGACTTGAAGTTATACTGGGCAGACAGATAGAGCTTATCTACCGCCTTGTAGCCCCATTTACTCTCCAAATATATACGGTCATCGCTTTTTTGCAATACAGGCTTGTCTGCCGAATAAAGGAAACCGTAGTCGAGCTGGAGGCGGTTAGTCCACACCATCGAATTTTTGGCATAATTGGCATTGGCATCAACATAAGCCTTGAGGGAATAGGAGTTATAACCTCCGGCAGCCCAGTTGGTGAGCGAAGTCTGTCCGAAATCAATTTTTGTAGTAAGTGAATTTTTCCAATATTTCGGCTTCTGCGCAAGTGACGCATCCTGCTTCGGGGCATTGCTGATTGCAGCCGCAGCATCAGCAGCAATCTTCTGGGCATCAGTAAGATTCTGAGCCTGCAAGGTCGCAGTGAGCAACAGTGGCAGCGTCAAAAGTGAGAATAATCTTTTATGCATATATGATTAATTTTAATAAGAGATAGCAAAAATCACCCTTCTATGTGAAGGTTTTCCGGAATAAATGCATTTTCCTTCCTCTTCGCAGACATAACTGTCCACAGGGATACATCTGATGGTTGCTTTTGTTTCTTCCTTAATCTTTTCCTCTGTCTCCTTCGTTCCGTCCCAATGGCAAAGGAGGAAGCCTCCCTTCTGAACTTCAGTCTTGAACTCCTCCCAATCGTCAACCTTTCGAACATTGCTGTCCCTGAATTTGAGGGCGCGGTCATAGATATTCTTCTGTATTTCATCAAGAAGATCTTCAATTCTCTTTCCAAGACCTTCAACAGGAGCGGAAATCTTTTCAAGGGTGTCGCGGCGGGCGAGCTCAACTGTTCCGTTGGCGAGGTCGCGTGCTCCCACGGCAAGCCTTACCGGAACTCCCTTGAGTTCCCACTCAGCGAATTTGAATCCCGGACGGAGAGTATCCCTATCGTCAATCTTCACGCTATGTCCGTGAGCCTCAAGTTCTTTCTTGAGTTCCTCCATCTTTTCAACAATTGCGGCATTCGCTGCTTCATCCTTTCCAGGAATAGGAACAATCACCACCTGAATAGGAGCCAAGTGCGGGGGCAGCACAAGTCCGTTGTCG